>DBJG01000025.1 GCA_002296455.1 Caryophanales bacterium UBA782
CTCCGAGACCAGTGATGGTTTGGACAACTTTGATGACGGCGACTTTGCCGGCGGTTCCAAGACCTTTGAGGAAGAGCGAGACTTCGCTTGGGCCCTTCTTGGCTGGTCCTTCTTCTTCCGCTGGAGCAGCAGCGACCGCAACAGCCGCGGTGACACCGAATTCGGTCTCAACGGCCTTGACGAGTTCATTGAGTTCGACGACGCTCATTTGTTTGAGGGTGTCGAGGATTTGTTCGTTTGTTAACTTTTCAGCCATGGTTTTATCCTCCTAATTGGCTATTGAGCAGCAGCATCGTTTGCTGGAGCGGCCCCACCGTTCTTTTCGGCGATGGCGGCAATGGTGCGGGCGAACCCGGAAATCGGGGCGTTTAGGACTTGGCAGAACATTGACAACAAGCCTTCTTTGTTTGGCATCTTGGCGATGGCAACCATTCCGGCTCCGTCATAAGCCTTTCCTTCGACATATCCGCCTTTGATCACGAGTTCTTCGTGCTCACGAGCGAATTTGCGGAGAACTGCTGGACCATCCGAGATCTCTTTGGAGAAGACGAAGGCGTTTGGCCCCTCGAGATATTCATCGAGACCGTTCTTTTGCTCATCTTTGAGGGCACGGGCGACGAGGGTATTTTTGTAAACACTCATCGTGGCGCCTTTTTCGGCGAGCTTGTGACGGAGTTCGGTGATGTCAGCGACTGTGAGTCCGTGATAGGAGACAATCGTGAGGGAACCGCAGTTGGATAAACTGTTCTCGATTTCGGAAACAGTGGCTTTTTTTGCGGCTAGAACTTCCTTGTTCATGCTAGGTTCCTCCTTTCTATTTCGACTATGTGATGCTCTGTATAACTAGCGAGTTAATTGTGAATGACACCTCAGCAACGTGAATTATTAAGGCACTTGCCCGTTGCTATCTTAGGTATACGAAGCAATTCACCAAATTTGGGTTTCGGTGGCCTTAGTTGCGACCATCGAAAGTGATCTTCATGCCTGGGCCCATTGTGGTATGGACGACGGCTGTTTTGATGTAGATACCTTTGACTGAGGCTGGGCGGCTCTTCACGACCATGTCGCAAACCGCTTTGAGATTGTCGACGATGTCTTCTTCCGAGAAGCTCACGCGAGCAAGAGAGATATTGAGGTTGCCATCTTTATCGACACGATAAGCAATCTTACCCTTCTTGATTTCGGTGATGGCTTGGCCAATATCCATGCTGACAGTACCGGTCTTTGGGTTTGGCATCAAGCCTTTAGGACCGAGAAGACGGCCCATTTTTCCGAGCTCACCCATCATATCTGGGGTCGCGACGATGACATCGAATCCAAACCAGTTTTCGCGTTGGATTTTATCGAGCATCTCTTTTCCACCGACGAATTCAGCGCCAGCGGCTTTCGCTTCCTCTTGCTTCATATTGGTAACTGCAAGGACTTTCTTGCTCTTGCCATTACCATGAGGAAGGACGATCGTACCACGGATGAGTTGATCAGCCATCGTTGGGTTGACGTTGAGGGCGAAACTCACATCAATGGTGCTGTCGAACTTCGTGGTCGAGGTCTCTTTGAGTAATTTAGCGGCTTCTTGAAGGGTGTAAAGGCGATCCTTCTCGACGAGTTTAGAGGCCGCGACGTATTTCTTTCCAAGTTTCATAATTTAGCGGTCCTCCTTGTTATTTATCGATGGCGATGCCCATTTGACGGGCGCTTCCAGCGACGATTTTCTTTGCAGCATCAACGTCATTCGCGTTGAGGTCAGGCATCTTATATTCGGCAATCTTGGTAAGATCGGCGTCACTGATATGACCGACGATTTTCTTTGGGTTGCCCGAGCCTTTTTGAATGCCCGCTGCTTTGAGCAATAACCCGCTCACTGGGCTGGTCTTGATTTCGAAGGCATAGGATTTGTCTTCGTAAGCCGTGATGATGACCGGTACGACTTCGCCTTTTCTGTCCGATGTTTTCGCGTTGAATTCGGTACAGAATTTGGCCATTTGGACGCCTGCAGAAGCAAGCTTTGGTCCTGGATGGGCTTCTCCGCCTGGGAGTTCCATCTTGAGGACTTTGACGATTTTCTTAGCCATAGTTCTCCTCCTTGTTTTTTGTTTTGAGAATTGTTGGCAGTGGTATGAGGATTTCGCCTTCCCCTTCCACGCGTAATGTGCACGCGACTGCGGCACACGAGAGCAATCATACGCGTGCATAGAGAGAAAAGCAACCGTTTCTTTTTGCATATGAAGGTAAGTGAAACGAATCGTTCCCCGAAATCGGCACAAAACATATAGCAAGTCGCAAGGGACTATTTATTATTCATGAAATATGCATTTAAAAGGTGTTTTTGAAAATTACGTTTTAATTAAATTAAATAGTACGTTGGCTATAATTATTCTCGGTAAATCATGAATAATAAAGCACTCATATATAGCAAACATCTCATTATTCTGGAAATCTATATTTCGGTTTATTTTGACGCATGTAAATATATTTTTTTAAAATATTTGTCATTATTATCTAATGAGCAATTGATGGGTTATTCCGACTTGCATCGGCAATAAACTCAACGCTTCGTTCGGTAATCGCAATAGATAAAAAAGCAATCGAATTTAGGAGAATCTAGAAACATTTCATTTAGATCGTGTTTGTTTACCGTTTCGTCATTTCTAAAAGAATCGTTTTCTATTTTGAAGTGATCAATTAGCGAGCCCTCCCACTATTTCACTTTACGGTAAAGAAGAGTGACCGTAAGCAAAACAAGTACCATCGTAAGACCCGTATCCGCCAAAACGGCAATAAGGAGTGGGAATTCTGGAATAGCAAGAGCAAGGATCATGATGGTCACTTTGACCAAAACGGAGAACAAGATATTGAACAAAACCTGAGCTCTGGTTTTTCTAGAGATGTCAAGCGCGCTGACGAGTTTGCTCGGATTGTCGTTCATGATCACGACATCCGCGGTTTCGATGGCTAAATCGCTACCGATGCCGCCCATTGCGACGCCGACATCCGCCATTGAAATAGATGGAGCGTCATTAATACCATCCCCTATAAAAGCCACCGCCCCTTTCTTTTCCGCGATTTTCTCTTGAAGAAGATTGGTTTTGTCTTTTGGAAGGAGCTCACTATGGTGCTCATCGATTCCTAGTGTTTCAGATACAGCGAGGGCGTTTGCTTCTTTATCGCCCGTAAGCATGCATGTATGAATATCACGCTTTTTGAGCCCTTCCACCATGGAAAGAGCTTCTTTGCGAATCACATCGGAGCATACCACATAGCCGATATAACGCTGATCAACCGCGACATAGACGACAGATCCGATTTCGTTAGTTGGGGTGAAAGCGACGCCTTCTTCTTTTAAAAGAGCTTCATTGCCCGCGAGAATGGTTTTGCCTTCAATAACGGCTTTCACCCCTTTCCCAGCAATTTCATCGTAAGAAGTGATTTTTGCGGCGATTTCTGATATATCGGAATCACCGATAATCGCGCTCGCGATTGGGTGAGTCGAGCGACTCTCTGCCGCCACTAAGGAAGAAAGAAGTTCTTCTTCTGTGACGCCATAAGGAACTTTTTTGGTGATTTTGAATACGCCATATGTCAATGTTCCTGTTTTATCCGTCACGACCGTATTTAAGTTTTCTAGTTGATCAAATACCGCGGCCCCTTTGACGATAATGCCGTTTCTGGAAGCTAAGCCAATGCCTGCAAAATAGGCCAAAGGTACGGAGATTACAATCGCGCAGGGACAAGAGATGACAAGGAAGCTTAGTGCGGTATAAATCCATTTTTCCCAAATAAGGGGGTCACTAATTCCAAGAAACAAAGGAGGGGCAATCGCAACAATAAGAGCTAGCGTAACGACGATTGGAGTGTATATCTTCGCAAATGCATCGACGAAACGAGTGGCTTTGGATTTGCTTTCCGCCCCTTCCTCCATGAGCTTAATGATTTTACGGACCGTACTATCTTCATATTCTTTCAAAACACGGACGAGCAAAGATCCGGATTTTAAAATAGTTCCGCTTGCCACTTCTTCCCCTTGTTTCTTTTTGACTGGCACGGATTCGCCTGTAAGCGAAGACATGTCGAGAAACCCTTCTCCTTCTTCAATCAAGCCATCAG
>DBJG01000045.1:0-880 GCA_002296455.1 Caryophanales bacterium UBA782
CCTTTTTTGTCGCCAAACCTATGACGCGAGAAAAGTAAACGATTGGATTAACGATGAACGTGGAATGAGTGCGATTTGTCCAGAGTGCGGGATGGATGCAGTCGTTGGCGACAATGGTGGCGAGCCCCTCGACAAAACGACATTAAAAGAGGCGAACCTCGCTTACTATGGTGAGGATTATATGATTAAACATCCGGACGCTGCAAAAAAGTACGTGACTCGCTATCAAGAGGGGAAAATCACTCATAAGAAAACGAATGAAAGCTTGTATATTCAGTATCTATCTTTGCTTGCTGAACAAGGAAATGGAGATGCCGCTTTTGATTTGGGGCAATTATATGAATTCGGGGACGAATTCACGGAGAAGGACCCTAAAACTGCTTTTGCCTATTACGCCTCGAATTCGTTGCGAAACGATGGAGATGCTTTAACGAGACTTGGTGTTCTTAGCTATTCCGGTGCTTTGGGCAAAATTGATGAGCATGGTGCTTATGAGGCTTTTGCCAAAGGGATGGCTATGGGCAGTCTACAAGCATTGATTCATTTTTCGGATTGTTACATGAACGGAATTGGAACGAACCAAGATCCCCTTTTCGCTTTTGATGTCCTGGTATCTATTTGGGAAGAAAGCTATCAGCGCTTTTTGCTATCCACCGGGAAAGATGTTAACGTTTTTCCCGATCTCTGCTATCGGCTTGGGATGGCGTATGAAATGGGACTTGGTGTCCAAAAGGATCTGGCCACGGCCCTTCGCTTTTATTTGCTTTCCGAATTCTCCTTTCAATTAAAAGAGAATCTTTCCTTCCTGACCGTGGAAGACAAAGACG
This sequence comes from Caryophanales bacterium UBA782, assembly GCA_002296455.1. Taxonomy (GTDB): domain Bacteria; phylum Bacillota_I; class Bacilli_A; order RFN20; family CAG-826; genus UBA4951. The sequence goes on from DBJG01000045.1 coordinate 828, forward strand.
TTGTTTCCGACATTACAAATAGAATCGAAAAAATCGCGGTTTTGTTCGGTGCG
>DBJG01000045.1:918-5868 GCA_002296455.1 Caryophanales bacterium UBA782
CGCCAAGAGCCCTCCTTTGACAATGATACATTCTCCGACTCAATCCTTTCCACAAACCCAAATTCTTCTTTCCTTTTCAAAATGACCTTCAGTCCAGGCGATTTGAATCAAGAAGACAACACGTTCGAGTTTGACGTCAAATACAGTTTGCCACCGCTCATTGTTGATATTGGCAACTTATATTGCGGTTTCGTCCCGGGAGTTATCCATTGGCGTTTCATGGACGTCTCAGATGTCCAAGTTGGTAAAAATCGCGTCTACGATCGTGTTGAAGGTGACCCCGATACGGGTTGGACACTTCTCTCAGGTTTCGGTGAGACCGAAGAAACGATTGCAACGATACTATTTTTCCATAACGAGGAGGAAAACGAAGGCCATCAAAGCGCATTTGAAGATGAGAAAGGAAAAAAAGACGCATGAAAGAAAAACACACAGCATTATCGGCGTTAAGAAAATATACGGTCCGCTTTTGGGCGGCTCCTTTTTTGAAATTAATCGAATGTGTTATTGAACTTGCCACCCCATTCATTGTTCGTTTCATTATTGATGATGGTATCAAGAATAGTGATTTCAATTATGTGCTTTGGATGGGGTTTCTGCTCTTCTTATTATCTTTAATCGCTTTCGGAGTGACCATGGTGGCACAATACTTTGCAGCTCGAGTGTCTGCGGATTATGGTCATGATTTGAAAGAAGAAATTTATGACCATATGTCTTCTTTGAGCGAGAAACAATTGAATGAATTTGGTAAGCCAAAGGTCTTGACATTGCTCAGCAATGACTCTTTTTCCATGCAAAATGGCGTCATGATGTTCATGCGTCTATTTTTGCGCCCCCCTTTCCTTATTGCTGGCGCGACAGTCATTTCGTTTTTGCTTGATTGGAGAGCGGGTCTCATTTTCTTAGGCGTTGTTATTTTTTCAAGCCTTGTGATTGCTTCTGTAATTTTCTTATCTCCGAAGAAGTATGCACTCGTTCAAGGCAACTTGGACGAAATCTCCTCTTTGGGTAGTGATACGCTCAAAGGCGCACGTCCAATTCGCGCCTTTAATAAAGAGGAATATGAAGAACAAAAATTTGCTGTCTCTAGCGCATCATATCAAAAGAAGTCTCTTTCCATTGCTCGTTTAAACTCCTTCATTAACCCCTTGACTTTCTTCTTTGTGAACGCAGGGATGATACTTGTCGTTTATTTGGGTGGATTAGCCGTGGATGAAGGCTCGTTAACCACTGGTAAAATTGTTTCCTTGATTTCATTTCTGACCCTTATTTTGAATGCCTTGGTCATGTTTTCACGCATGATTGTGTCTCTTAATCGCGCTAAAGCGAGTATGGCACGCATTAACGCTTTCTTCGCTATTCGCCCCTCTATCGAAAATAAACCTGTCGTTCCTTCTAATACGTATGATGGCTCCTCCCCTCTCGTTTCTTTTGAAGACGTTTCTTTGTCTTATGGAGGAGAAGGAAAGCCAGCAGTAAGCCATCTTTCTTTTGTTATTCATAAAGGCGACTCGATTGGAATAATCGGCGGAACAGGTAGCGGCAAAAGCACGTTAATCGCTCTTTTAGAACGGCTGTATGAACCGACTGATGGCCGCATTGTCTATCGCGGATACGATTTAAAAGAGTACGATTTGAATGCCCTTCATAGCGAAATCTCTTTGGTGAGCCAAAAGCCTTCTTTATTCAAGGGAACGATTCGTTCCAACTTGCTCCTAGGCAAGAAAACGGCGACAGAAGAAGAAATGATTCAAGCATTAAAGGATTCGCTTGCTTATGAATACGTTTCTCGTTATTCGGATTTTCTTGATCACGTTGTGGAAGAGGGGGGTTCGAATTTAAGCGGCGGGCAAAAACAACGACTATTGATTGCTAGAGCTCTTCTAAAAGGTGGAGACATCCTTATTTTGGACGATTCCACCAGCGCTTTAGACTATATCAGCGATAAAAAAGTTCGCTCAAACATCAATCAAAGAAAAGGGCTTACGAGAATCATTATCTCTCAACGAGCGACTACTCTTATGGACTGCTCCCAAATTCTTGTGATGGACAAAGGTGAAATTGTTGATAGAGGGACACATGAAGAGCTTCTCAAGAATTGCTCTATTTATCGCGATATTTACGAAATGCAGGCGGCAAGCCGATGAAAAAGTTTAGTACATTAAAGCCATATTTGGCAAAATGCAAAGGCAGTATCGCTTTTGCCTTAATTTGTGCGTTGATTTCCATAGGAAGTAAACTCTTTATTCCTCTTATTGCAGGAAAAGCCGTGAACTATCTTTCGGAATGTAACGGTAATGTGGATTTCTCAAAATTAGGCGTTTACATTCTTATCATGTCAATCTGCCTTGTCTTAGGCACGATATTTCGTTATTTCTTTGATTATTTGACTGCCTATGTTGGGCAAATCATCACGAAGCGTTTGCGTGACGATGTCTATCACAGTTATCTTCACACTTCCGTTTCTTACTTAGATAAAAACGAGAAAGGAAATTTGCTTCTTCGTCTCGTTAACGACGTCGAAAATGTGCAAAATGGATTGGTTAGTGGTGGTGCTGCTTTGTTCGACGGAATTGTTGCAATTGTCTTAACAATCGTTTTCATGTTTATGATTAACTGGGCGCTTGCTTTACTCGTTGTTGGTTTGACCCCTCTTTCCATGATTGTGAGCAAATTTGTGAGCAAATGGAATTCAAAATACTTTAAAGCACAAGCCGCAAGTGCGGGGGAAATCCACGCTTTCGGGCTTGAGTCTCTTACCAACAGCGAAACTATTTCCACTCTTAATTTGAAACAAACGCGCAAAGGAGATTTTTCTTCTTTAAATGAAAACTTCCGAAAGAATGTCTTCAAAGCTTCTTTCGGTGCCTCGCTCATTAATCCATCCACTCGTTTGGTTAACAATCTCATTAATGCTGCAGTGATTACCGTTGGCGCGATTTTCATCGTTCACGATGTTCAACTTGGCGTTGCATTCTTGGTGGGCGACTTATCGAGCTTCTTGATTTACGCGAGCAATTACATGGCTCCTTTCAATGAAATCAGCGATGTTATCAGCGAGATTAATTTTGCTCTTGCCTCCTTCCGTCGCATTGATGAAGCCATTCACGCGGAAAAAGATGTTAACGAAGGAACAAAAACGATTCTTGGCTCTATCGCGACCATCAAAGCGGAGCATGTTGACTTTTCTTACGATGCCACTAGAAGAATTATCGACGACTTTTCCATCGACGTGAAGAAAGGCCAAAAAATTGCCCTAGTTGGACCAACGGGATGCGGAAAGACAACCATTATTAACCTATTGATGCGCTTTTACGATTCTCAAAGCGGTTCTTTTTATGTCAATGACATTTCGACAAAAGAATTGGAGAAAAAAGCGTACCGTTCGCATTTGGGAATGGTTTTGCAAGATACGTGGATTTTTGCAGGCACCGTATATGAAAATATCGCTTATGCTAAACCAGGCGCTTCTATAGAGGAAGTGAAAGAAGCCGCTAGGAAAGCACAAGCGGACTCCTTTATTGAACGACTTCCAAACGGATATGATACCTACATCACGGATAGCAGTGGTCTTTCTCTAGGCGAAAAGCAGCTTTTGTGCGTCGCCAGAGTTATGCTTTTATCGCCTGAAGTTGTCATTCTCGATGAAGCGACAAGCAATATTGATATCCGCACAGAAAGTCTTCTTTCCAAATCGTTCGATGAATTAATGCGAGGAAAAACGAGCTTCGTCGTCGCTCATCGTCTTTCGACAATCGTTCGGAGCGACGCCATCCTCGTTTTGAAAGATGGGAAAATTATTGAGCAAGGAAATCACGCGACTCTTTTGGCGAAAAAAGGCTTTTATTACGAGCTCTATAATTCCCAGTTCAGTCACTAACTAGAGCCTTTTGAAAAGTAATTGCTGTTTGCGGGGAGAAAATTCAAATTCTTCCAAATCCACTTTTTTGAAGCCGTTTTTGCGAAGAAATTCAATTCCTTTTTGATTTGAAATATCAAGCGAAGAAACCAATAAAAAACGAGCGAAGCGCGCTTCAAGAAATGATAGCATCTCGCTTCCTATACCTCGCCTTTGATAAAGAGGATCGACCGCTAAATAGGCTAAAGAAAGTACGTCTTCACTCATTCGCGAGTCGGTTTTGCTCATGATGTTCATGAGCTTTCCACCATCGTGGGTGACGGGAAAGAAATAGGAGCTTACATCCATTTTGACGATGCCTAACGCGAGAATGGAACGTCTGTCTTTTGCGACAAACATTTCGCCATTCACAATTGCGGGGGCAATTTTTTCTTCCGAGATTGGAGGAATAGGAAAGAGAATCGATTCATACGTTGCGCTTGTAGATACGCGACGCAATAGCTTGGCAATGTCTTCTTTATCGTCGATTTTTGCTTTTCTATAGACAATCACGCCGATAAGAATAGCACGAATGCGGTATAGTATGTCCATGAAAGAACGAAGCCAAGAAACTATTTCTTATACGATGAGCCGCATAAAAGGGAAAAACACGGGAATCGAAATTGCGTTGCGAAAAGAGCTTTATCGACTAGGTGTTCGTTATAGGCATAATACAAGTTACGTATATGGTCATCCCGATATTTCCATCCAGAAATATAAAATCGCTGTCTTTTGCGATAGTGAGTTTTGGCATGGTTATCGTTTCGAGGAGAACAAAAAGAAGATTCACAAGCATTTGGATTATTGGGTTCCAAAAATCGAGCGCAATATCGCTCGTGACAATGAAGTGAACCAAAAATTGATTGCGGAAGGATATACGGTGATTCGTTTTTGGGGAAGCGAAATCAATCAAAACGCTTCTTTGTGTGCTCAAAAAGTGGTGGACGCGCTTATAGAGAAAGGATGGTCGCCGGCAAAAGAAAACCCGGCTTTGTTCAAACCGGGTCATAAAATCAAATAATATAATAAATAGTAATTAATCTTCGTCGTTC
>DBJG01000048.1 GCA_002296455.1 Caryophanales bacterium UBA782
CCGTTGATCTTTAATTGGGCTAGCGAATTTCATCGTTTCGACCCAAAGCGAAAGGTGAACGTGATTTGTGGGACAATCGAAGAACGCGAAAAAGTGATTCGACGAATGAAAAAGAGCAAAAATGAGGTTTTTATTGGTAGCTATGACTCTTTACGAAACGATTTTGAAAAATACAAGGATATATCGTTTTCCTATCTATTTCTTGATGAAGCACAATTCATTGCAAACGCCTTTGCCAAGAAGAGCAAGGCAGTAAAGGGGTTAGCGGCAAAGCATCGCTTTGCTTTAACCGGTACCCCGATTCAAAACAATCTTCTCGATTTGTGGAGTATCTTTGATTTCTTGCTTCCGGGCTATCTTCCTTCTTTCAAAAATTTTAAGTACGAATACGGCGAGCTCACTTATCAAAACGAGGAAAGTGAAATGCGCTTAAAGAGGAAAATAGCACCCTTCTTCTTGCAAAGAAAAAAGAACGAAGTCTTGAGTGAACTTCCGCCAAAAGAAGAACGGCAACTCATTATCGATTTAACGGAAGAGCAGCGCAAAATATACGAATCGTATTTGCTAGAAGCGCGCGCTTTGCTTAAAGGAACAAAAGAGAATTACGAAGTTAAAAAGAGAGACGAAAGACAAAGCAAATTCGCTTTATTGGCCGCTCTTACGCGCCTCCGTCAAATCTGTGTCGACCCCAGCATGTTTTTGGAAGACGTTGATTACGGGGCGAAATTTTCGACACTCATCGTAACGATCAAGACTGCGCTGCATGAGGGTCATAAGGTCATTGTCTTTTCTTCCTTTGTCAAAGCTTTATCGCACTTGGAAGAGTTACTTCTTTCCGAAGGCATCGGCTCTTATTTCATTTATGGAAGCGTGAGTGCAGAAGATCGCCTTCTTATGGCGAACCTTTTTAATGAGAAAGAGGAGAAAAAAGTGATGCTTGTTTCTTTAAAAGCGGGCGGAACTGGTCTCAATTTAATTGGTGCCGATATTGTCTATCACCTTGATCCTTGGTGGAACCTAGCGGTGGAAGAACAAGCCAGTGACCGCGCTCATCGCCTTGGCCAAACAAGGAAAGTGACCGTCTATAAGATGATTGCCAAAAATACAATTGAAGAAAAAGTGCTGAATCTTCAAGAAAAAAAGAAGGATCTTTCATCCGTTCTAACGCAAGATGATTCGTTCTCATCTATGACGGATGAAGACATCGATTATCTATTAAGCTAAGGCTTATTTTGCCTATGTTCAAATTGTCATTTTATTCAAACGAAAACACAAACTAAGCCTTAAAAAAGAAAAAGCTACCAGGTAAAGGGGGTAAGATTCCTGGCAGTTTTTCTTAGCCGTAAGGCCACTTATATCTTAATAAGATATGGGGACTCTGTCAAATGGAAAATATCGAATTTTATAAGTATCTTAAAAATGTAGTTCATAACGATATTTCTCTGTAATAGAGCGGACAAGAAACGTTGCTTTAAAAAAATTTTTAAGAAAGATCGATTCTTTGGAAAACTGAAAATAGTGTCTCTGATAGATGTTGCAAAACCTTTTTTTGCTCATTTTTTGCTTTCATTACGTATTGCTAGTGAAAGTAAAATGTTACTTACTTTTTCAAATCGCGTTAAAATAATGAATAAGCATTTTGAAAGCGCTTCGAAACGCTTATAATGTTATCCTTTTTATAGGGAGGTTGGAACGATTATGGATAAAGCAATTATATCGCTGGCGTACCAGTTTGATGGGTGGGGTATGGGCTTATATGTCCTTATCGTTACTTTAATCGCCGGTTTATTGTCAACGTTCATTGGCATTGAACGCGAAATGAAGGGACAAGCAGCAGGTTTACGAACCCATGTTTTGCTGAGCGTTGGCTGTGCGCTTATGATGGCAATTTCTGTCTGGGCGATTGGCTTGGCACAAGGTATTGATATTTCCAATTGGGAACCCACAAGAGAAAAGATTAACTATGATGCCGCTCGCGTTGCGGCAGGTATTATTTCGGGCATCGGCTTTCTTAGCGCTGGTACGATTATTAAAAACGGTGCTTCTGTTAAAGGCCTTACCACGGCGGCGACTCTTTGGATTTGTACCGGAATCGGGATGGCGTGTGGCGTTGGCTTCGTTTTGGAAGCGATTGTTACTACGGCTGTTGCCTTGGTGTTTTTAATCAGCTTAGAAATCGTTGAAAAATGGCTGTATAAACGGTCTCCAAGCGTTCATTTGATTGTTGCGAAAAACGTGCCCATCATTAAGCAAATCAATGACGTTGCCCAAATGAACCAACTCGTCGTGAAAAATATTCGCACGGCGAATGTGAAACAAGATGATGGTGTGGAAGCAGTAGATGTAAAAGTCTATTTCGCTTTCCATTCACGCTTAGAAAACATCAACGATTTCCTTGATAGTTTCTCTGATAACCCAGCGATTTATCGTATCTATTCAAAAGCTTTGGATTCTCAAAAAGAGCACGATTAATCAATCTTTTGCCCCAAAAAAGCGACGTTTCTTTTCTTTGGGGCTTTTTTGTTGTTAAATACTACTCATGGAATATCGTTATTACATTAATAAAAGTGATGAAGCGAAAGCGAAAGAACTTCTTTCATCCAAAAATATTGAAATTCTCCGCGAAGAAAACGGGCAAAAAAATGAGACAAATCGTTCTTTTCTTCTCGTTCCTCTTGCGAAAGAAAAAACTGTTGTTCTTGTTTTGGATAAAGAACCAAGTGACCCCATTTTTCAAACGACTAATGATTTAAGAAGGTCTTTTCTTGAAAAAATAGAAAAGGCCAAGCCTTTCATCCAAAAGGGTAATGCTTTAGCGCTTCTTGCTACCTTCACCTTGATTGTTAGCATCGGCTTAGCTTTTTTCTCGATCGGCTTTGGCATGAAAAAGGGCAGTGGCTATTACGCACTTTTCATTCTTGCTATTGCCTTTCTAGTTCTTACAGTTTTTCTCATCCGAAAAGGGGCTGCCCTTTATGAGATGGGAAGAGAAAGGAAAAACGCGGCGTTGATACTCATCGGCAAAAAGAAGCCGTTTAAAAAAGAAGAGAGTTCAGAAGTGGAGAACA
>DBJG01000042.1 GCA_002296455.1 Caryophanales bacterium UBA782
ATCGCGATTGTCTATCGCCACTTTGATGGGCACCCTTATCTAACAAAAGACACAAGTGAGAGAGAACTCATTAAAGCCGGGCTTTTTATTAAAATGTTGCATTCTCTTCCTACTAATGGGTTAAAGCCTTTTGATGCAAAAAAGCGTTTTGATGTATATCGCTATTTTGCAAACGTCCCCTCCCCATTCGACCAAGAAAAGAAACTAAGAGAACGTATTGAAACGAACATCTCCTCCGAAAAAATGGTTTTTTCGCACAATGACATCGTGCGCGGAAATCTCTTAGAAGAAAATGAACGCGGAAAACTATCACTCATTGATTTCGAATATGCTGGTACCAATAACGAAATGTTTGATATTGCGAGTTTATTAAGCGAAAACAGCATTGAAAAATTAGAACAAAAGAAGGCGTTTTTACTTGGATATTTCGAAAACGTGACAGATTTGCATCTGAAAAAATGTAATGACTATATCCTTTACGAAGACTTGCTATGGTACTATTGGGCCATTGCGAAATATCGTGATTCTCGTGATGATTCTTTTCTTTCCATCGCCAAAGAAAAAAAGGAGGCAATTCGCCTCCATAGCGTTTTTTTCGAAGACTAATTCTTCACTCCATATTTTTCCTCATAACGTTTGATAGAGCGAGCAACGCACCGCTTTGCCGCTTCTGAATCAAGCATTTCTTTCACCACAGTTTGCTTTCCGTGTTCTAGCTCTTTGTACACTGTGAAGAAGTGGCGGATTTCATCAGCGACATGAGAAGGCAATTCGGAGATTTCCTTAAATTCATTGTATAAAGGATCATGTAAACAAACGGCAATGACCTTCTCATCAAGCGCCCCGCAGTCTTCCATTTCTAATAAACCAATCGGTTTCGCTAAGGTAAGAGCGAGAGGCACGATGGGCTCGCTACAAAGAACAAGAACATCCAACGGGTCGCCATCTTCGCTTAAAGTGTGCGGGATAAAACCGTAGTTTTGAGGATAGTGGGTGGAAGTATAAAGAATGCGGTCAAGAATAAGCGCCCCGGTTTCTTTATCAAGTTCGTATTTATTCTTGCTGCCTGCGCTAATTTCAATGCATGCCAAAAATTCTTCTGGCTTTACTCTTTTTCTATCGACTGTATGCCAAATATTCATAATGTTCCTCTATTTCTACTCGTGGACACATTCTAGCATTCTTTGGTGACAAAGAAAAATGCACTATAATGAGGGGATGAAAAAAAGCTTGGCTGTATTATTCTTTCTATCTTGTCTTGCGCTTTTTTCTTGTAATAAAGGAGTTGACACCTCAAATGGCTCATCCGTTCCGCATTCGGACACCCATTCGCTCGTTGATCAAAATGGAGATTTTCTTTATCGCGATCCACGTTCTTTTGCCGACCTTCCTAACATCTATCCATCTGGGCTTATCAAGAAGGCAGAAATGCACACCCCTACCATATTTGTCAACACGGTTTTTGATTGCTCGCACTGTCAAAAGTTGGAACCTATTTTTGCCGAAGCCATGAAAAAAACAGGATTCTATATTGAAACGCTGAACCGAAAAGAAAATCCCGAAGACCAATCCAGGGAGAATCACATCTATTTTCAAGCGCTCGGAGAAATGCAAAGCCATTATGGAAATGAGACTGGAATCGGTATTGATGGTAGCACGCCACGGCTATATTTAGCAAAGGAGCAAACGCTTACCTATTTCGAAGGAATCTATGACAACGCAAATAACGCGAATAAATTCACGAGCTATTTGTGCTCCATTTTCCAAAAAACAGAAATCTACCATTTCACATCGTTTGATGCGTTTTGCAAAGGCTATGAAAACGATAAGCAATCCACTTTGACAATAATCATTGATGAAGCGAATGATGATGCTTTAGATTTCTATTGCAAGACCCTATATCCAATCGCGAAATCATCAAAGAAAAAACTCTTTTTTGTCGACGTTCGCCGCTTTAACGACAATGACAAAAAGGATTTGCAAACTTACTTTTCCTTAGATTCAATACCCCCAACCTTGCTTTATCAAAACGAGTCAATTAATTATTTCACGGATCAAGAATCGGCAGTTTCTTTAATCAACCGCTACTACTCTTGATCTTTTATTTCTTCGCACGGACAAAGGCGTCAAATTTCAATCCATCATCGAAATTTTTGAATTTCGCGTAATAGTATTCGTCCCCCATCGCTCTAGCAATATGCGCTGGGTAGCGGCCACCCATGCAGTAATTATTTGGGAAAGCGGTTTTAATTTCTTCTGGCGCATGAATGTATTGGAAAACATCTTTTCTAGAGCATGCAAACGCATAATATTTTTCTTTATTCATATCTTGCCGATTCTCATCATAAGCAATAACGTCAGCATAGATTTCATAACAAGAGACGCTATTGGCAAAATCGATAAGGTCTGGCGTATACCCACCTGCAGGGCGCATATTGCATTCTAAAGCAACAAATTCCCCCTTGTTCGCAAAACCAGGTTTATCCTGAGTGAGAACAAAGAACTCAATGTGGAAGAATCGCTGGCGAATCCCAAACGCTTTGATGACGTTACGACCAACGCGTTCAAATTCTTTTCCATCCACATCCTTAAATGGCAACGAGAAAGGGTTATTGAAATAGTATTCATCAAGATTATCCAAAACGATATCGGCATTATCGACCGTAAAATGATCGCTTGTGCAAAAAACAACGTTGCTATGAGAGTCGCAGATGCCGTCAAAGCTGACGATTGTCCCTTTGATGAATTCTTCGACAATATATGTTTCCGGAAGTGGTTTCTCTAAGAATTTTCTAACTTCTTCTTCATTATGAAGCGGGAAAGAATTGCTTGCCCCAACCCCAACGTTTGGTTTTGCAAAAAGCGGATAATTGACCTTTGCGGCAAAAGCAATGACTTTATCAATATCTTCTGGGCCACTTACAAGCTCATATCGCATTGTTTTTGCCCCACCCTTTTGAAAACACTCTTTCATCGCGCTTTTGGCTTTGATTTTATTCATTTCTGCTGGCCAAAATGAAGTCGCAACGTTCATGGTTTCGCGAAGTCTCGCATCCATATTGAGCCACCACTCATTATCACTCTCAATAAAAGAAATCTTTCCGTATTTCTTTTCAAAATAGCGGCATGCTTTGAGCATTTCGTCGTAATTTCCCAAATCTTTGACGAAATAATATTCCGTTAATCCATTTTTCAAACGTTCATGGAGGTCATAATAAGGAGAATCACCAATGCCAAGCACGCGGATTCCATGCCCTTTTAGAGCTTCAACAAATTTGAAATAGCGAACTGGGAAATTAGGAGAGATAAAAATAAAATTCATAAATCAATCATCCATTGCGTCAACAATAATATTAGTGCGTGTGCACATGATTGCTAGATATTTTTCTGTGAAAGCCCTTGGGCCAATTTGACGTCTTGCTCGCTTGTGGGCTTTGTTTCATTTAAAGTGTCTTCTTTCAATAGTTCTTTCGCTTGCTCTATAGAGTCCGCTTTTTTAATGTTTTCAACAAGTAATATTGTCTTCTCTCTTTTTACTTCAAGAGCGCCGCTTCTGATTGCGTAAATATGGAGTATGCCATTCGTTTCTTCGTAACGGAGTATACCGCCTTTTTCATCGATACGTGCAACAATTGGGGTGTGCCCTGGCAAAATACCAACTGGTCCGCAAGAAGTGGGAACATAGCAAAAATTTACTTCCCCGTCAAAAATGAGACCTCTCGGTGAAACAATGGTCAAAGGGAAAGTCATTTCTTGCTCTCCATTTCACGAGCCTTTTTCTCCACGTCTTCAATGGTTCCACAATATAAGAACGCATTCTCTGGATAGGAATCGTATTTGCCGCTCAAAATCGCTTCAAAGGAGCGAATTGTCTCTTTCAAAGGAACATAAACGCCTTTGATACCACTGAATCCTTCTGCCACGTGAAATGGTTGAGAAAGGAAGTTACGGACGCGGCGGGCTCTTGCGACGGTTGCCTTATCTTCATCACTGAGTTCATCGATGCCGAGAATTGCGATAATGTCTTGTAATTCTTTGTAACGTTGTAATAACTTTTGAACGCCGCGAGCAACCTCGTAATGCTTTTCGCCCAAAATGCCCGGATTCAGCATATTGGAACTCGATTCAAGCGGATCGACCGCTGGAAAAATACCAAGGGCAGCGATATTACGATCAAGGATGGTTTTCGCATCCAAATGTGAAAAGGTCGTCGCAGGGGCGGGATCAGTAAAATCATCAGCAGGAACATAGACGGCTTGCACGGAAGTAATGGAGCCATTTTGAGTGGAAGTGATTCGCTCCTGTAGCTGTCCCATTTCCGTTGCAAGGGTTGGCTGATACCCAACCGCGCTAGGCATACGTCCTAAAAGGGCGCTGACTTCGCTACCTGCTTGGGTGAAACGGAAAATATTATCAATGAAAAGAAGCACGTCTTGGTGTTCTTCGTCACGGAAATATTCTGCCATAGTAAGAGCGCTTAAACCCACACGCATACGCGCTCCCGGTGGTTCGTTCATTTGGCCAAAGCAAAGTGCTGTATTTTTAAGAACTCCACTTTGTTTCATTTCAAAATACAAATCATTTCCTTCACGACTTCTTTCACCAACGCCAGCGAAAACGGAGATGCCGTGGTGTTCACTTGCGATATTGAAAATCAGCTCTTGGATGAGGACGGTTTTCCCGACCCCTGCGCCACCAAACAATCCGACTTTGCCACCTTTGACGTATGGGCAAAGCAAATCGATGACTTTGATACCTGTTTCCAAAATTTCTGTGGAAACCTTTTGTTCGGCGAAAGTTGGAGCTTCACGATGAATCGGCATTTTTTTGGCTTTTTTAACGCCGTCTTCGTCGCCTCCATCAATGGGCTCACCAAGGACGTTGAACATTCTTCCTAGTGTGACATCACCGACAGGAACGGTAATTGGGGATTCCGTATCCAAAACACGGAAGCCTCTTTCCACTCCTTCAGTAGCACCCATCGCCACGCAACGAACAGTGTCGTCGCCAATATGTTGCATGACTTCGACCGTCAATGTTTTATTGTTTTCGGGAAAAATGACCTTGAGGGCCGTAAGCAAGCTTGGAAGATGTTTATCTTCGAAGCGAACGTCGATGACGGGTCCTACTGCTTCTACGACTTCACCATAGAGTGCACTATTTTGTTCTTTTTCTTTTTTCATATGGCTTTTCCTCCTAATCGTTGGCATTCGCGCCACCCACCACTTCAGTAATTTCCTGAGTGATAGCGTTTTGTCTTGCTTTGTTATATTCGATGCGTAGTTTTGCTAGAAGTTCGTCCGCATTATCGTTCGCATTATCCATTGCAGTTCTTCTCATTGCTTGTTCGCTTAATTGGGATTCGATCAGCCTCCCGAACATCATCGCGGATAGATAAGAAGGAAGCAGTTTGTGGATCATGGTTCTTGGGTCTTCATCAAATATCGGCGGACAGTAGCTTTCTCCGCTCCACGCTTCATAAGGAACTTGAACTGGGAGGAGCTGAAAGGAAGTTGGGACACTTTTTAGCGAATTGACATAACGGGTATAAATAATATTGATGGAACGATATTTCCCCGCATTGAATTCATCTTTGAGTTTAATGCATAAGTTATGAATCGTTTCCATGTCCGTTGAAAGATTAACGTAGCAATAATCTTTGTTAACGTTTTTAAAGACATCGCTCCGCTCAAAATGATGAATCCCTTTATTTCCGATTGGTGCAATCACGTCTAGCGGAGAAACGACAGAATCCACGTATTTGAATAGTTGAGCGTTATAAGCGCCACATAGTCCCAAATTGCTCGTAATGACGATATAAAGGGATTTGTCGGCATTCTGATTCACTTTTGCGTAGTGGGAAGCCGTTTTCTTATCGTGCGCAAAAATCACGCCCATAAGCGATAAGAATTCCTCTCCATACAATTTCTCTTTTTCGTAATCATCCAAAAAACGCTTGAGTTTGACCATCGCGATGAGTTCCATCGCTTTCGTCGTTTTCTCCGTGTTTTCGATGGAGACGATTCGGTGTTTTGTTTTCGTGAGCCCCAAGCTCATGAGGCGCTCCTCATGGATTTATAATCCGTAATAGCTTGGTTTAGTGTGGCAGTTAGTTCATCATCGAAAGCCTTCTTTTCAATGAGCTTATCGATAATTTCTTTGTGGGAATCGCTCACATAGGTGAACAAACCTTCAAGGAAAGAAGACACTTCGCTTAAAGGGAGGTCATCCAAGTAACGATTTTTAACCGCGAATAATTCGATGACTTCTTTTTCCATCGGAAGAGGTTTGAAGTTAACTTGCTTCAATGCTTCCATGACTACCGCGCCATGAGTAAGAATTTTCTTTGTTTCAACATCCAAATCGCTTCCGAATTGAGAGAAAGAAAGGTTCTCGTTATAGTTCGCAAGTTCGATCTTTAAACCACTCGCAACTTGTTTCATGCACTTGAATTGGGCTGCACTGCCAACACGGGATACGGAAAAACCGCTATCGACCGCTGGTCTTTGCCCGCTTGTGAAAGCATCGCTCATCAAGAAAATCTGACCGTCCGTAATAGAAATGACGTTCGTTGGAATGTAGGCGCTAATATCGCCAGCCTGCGTTTCGATGATCGGAAGAGCGGTAATCGAGCCCCCTCCATATTCTTTGGATAATTTGCAAGCTCTTTCCAATAGACGACTATGCAGATAGAAAATATCGCCAGGATAAGCTTCACGCCCCGGAGCGCGACGAAGCAGCAAAGAAAGCGTACGATAACTGACCGCATGTTTTGATAAATCATCAAAGACAATCAAAACGTCTTTGCCTTGTTCCATCCATTCTTCCGCCATCGCCATGCCAGCGAAAGGAGCGATGTATTGTTGTGGCGCTGGTTCACTTGCAGAAGCGTTCACGACCGTAACATAGTTTAAGCAATCAAAAGCCTTTAATTTTGCAACAATGGAAGCAACGGAACTATTTTTTTGTCCGATGGCGACATAGACACAATTTACACCTTTCCCTTTTTGATTAATTATTGCATCGATCGCAATAGAAGTTTTGCCCGTTTGGCGGTCACCAATGATGAGCTCACGCTGACCTCTGCCAATTGGAATCATGCTATCAATGCATTTGATTCCCGTCTCTAACGGAGTATTAACGCTTTGGCGTGTCATTACGCCAGGAGCGATACGCTCAATTGGGCGCGTTTTCTTCGTGGAAATTGGCCCTAAGCCATCAATTGGTAGGCCAAGAGGGGAAACGACACGTCCAAGAAGTTCATCGCCAACAGGAACTTCGGCCACACGATGTGTACGCTTTACCGTATCCCCTTCCTTAATAAGAATGTCTTCGCCTAATAAAACGGCACCGACATTATCAAGATTGAGGTTCATGACCATCCCAATCACGTCATGAGGGAAAAGAAGAAGCTCCCCTAGCATCGCACTTTTGAGCCCGAAAATAATGGCAATGCCATCACCAACGCTGATGACGGTTCCCACATCATCATTCTCGACCGCGCCTTCAAATGATTTGATTTGTTCTTTAATGAGCGCGCTGATTTCTTCGGTTGCGATTTTCATACTCCGCTTCCTCCTTTTGCTACATTGAGTAATATCTTTCTAAGACTTTCTACCTTTGTTTCGATTGAACCATCAAAGACTCTTCCACCGACAAATACCCGAACCCCGCCAAGCAAAGACGGCTCCACACGATTCGATAATTCAACTTGTTTGTTCAAACGTTTTGTAAGAATTTCCTCTAACGAATGGATTTCTTCTTTTTGTAACGCGGAAGCGCTATATACAATGCCCTCTTCTCTTCCTAACGCTTGATTGACGGTGGTGTGAAACGAAGCTTCGATTTCGCCAAATTTTGGGAAGAGACGGCGATCCGCAAGGAGTTTTAGAAAGGGCACAAGATGCTTCAATCCCTTTTCGCCATAAATCTTTTCAATTAAGGAGAACTGGCTCTCTTTGGAAAGAGCATAGCTCGAAAGGAAAGAAAGCAATTCCGGATTCTCCGCCAAATCGTCTTTGACATCCGCTAAAGCTTTTTGATATTTTTCGAGTTCTTTCGGTTTGTCTCCGATGAGCTCGAAAAGCGCTTTTCCATAATTTGAGAAATGGGTGTTAGGCATCGTCTCTCCCTTTATCCACGTCTTGAACGAATTCTTGAACGAGACGGCGATTATCCTTTTCGTCAACGGACCGTCCGAGAACTTTCTTGGAAGCGTCCATCGCCACATTGACGATTTGTTCTTGAATGGCGACTTTGCTTCTTTCTTCAGCTTGCTTAATTGCGATATCTGCGTCAACTTGACGACGAGCGGCTTCCGCTTTCGCCTCATCGACGATGATGCCCGCTTGCTTTGAGGCATCCGCTTTCGCTTTTTGAATAATATCGTTGGCTTCAATTTTCGCCTCAACGATGATTTTTTCGCTCTCTTTCGCTTTCCGCTCATTGATTTCTTTGGCGGTTTCGCTGTCACGAATGTTGCGCTCGACATATTCTTTTCGCGCATTCACGTATTTGCGAATCGGCTTATAAGCTAAAAAATAAACCGCCACAAAAAGAACGATAAGCGCCAAAAAATTGATGAGCCAGCTCCAGAAATTCGGAAAGAGTTTATTAATAAAATCCTCAGGAGTAAATGGAGCGCTCGTCTCGTCGAGAACGATAGCGATTTTCGATAAGCGCATCATGACCAATACCCAAAATTAAAGAACAAAAATAATAAGAATTGCGATGAGCAAGCTATAAATCGCGGTAGATTCGTCAAGCGCGGTGCCGATAATCATCGTTTGCTGCAATTTGCCTTGCATTTCAGGATTGCGGCTCATTCCGTCAATCGCGTGAGAAATAATAAGACCTTCACCGATCGCGGATAAACATCCGAATCCTACAGCAATGGCGGCCCCAATAGCCTTTAATCCAACATCAGTCATATTTAAACCTCCTATGACTCTTATCCTCGCTTTTTCGCTTCAAGCAGTATCGACTCATTGCGCGAAGGAAGTTTAGCTTCAATTTCTTCGTCGCTTGGACGCTCTTGCGCCATCCATAAAGCGCTGAGCGTCGTGAAAACCGTCGTCTGCACGTAAGCGGAGAATAAGCTGAAATAAATATTGAGAATGCCGATTGGAATAGGCGCAAGGAAAATATCCGTCCAAACGGTCGCGTGATTAATGTCCCAAGAAGGCCAATAATTCAAAATCGCCGCATCGCGGAGTGAGCCAAACATCTTGCCAGAAAAACCGCCAAGCGCCCACTGAGCAATGCCTGTGAGGATGCTTCCGCTTAAAGCATTTCCGAACATACGCATGCATGTAGAAATGAGAGGCGTCCACATCGTGATTAAGTTAATTGGAAGCCAAAAAACGAATGGTTCAATGTAACGATGAAAATAATGAAGTTTTTGATAGCGGAGTGCGATCACTTGAATCATCACAAACATAATGAGTGAAAGGGAAACCGTAACCCCCAAATAATCAATCATGCTCGGAACGCCAAGCAAGGAGATGTTGAAGCCGATGAAAAGGTAGGCAAATAAAGCCATGAAATAGCCAGTCATCCCCTCCGCATGGCGTCCCATCGTACGATGAACGAAATCGTTTGTGAATTGGTACCACCACTCAGCGAAGAAAAGGAATCCTTTCGGCCGCTCAAGGTATTTC
>DBJG01000041.1 GCA_002296455.1 Caryophanales bacterium UBA782
AAAAAAGGGTGTCGATGTAATTATTTGCCGTCACAGCGATGGACACGCCTAAAGCACTAAGAAGGAATAACCATGCGTATTTTCTCTCACAATATTCAACCGCTAAAGCAGATAGAGGCGGGATGAAGAGAATGATAAAAATCGCTGAAAGCGGAATCCAAGCGGAAAGTAGAGAAAAAACAGCGATAACGGCAACGAGTATCGCGGCAAAGGCGATATTCTGACTGGCTCCTTTTCTTTCTTTCATCGCTAACATACGTTAATTATCCATTTTTTTGAATGATTTCGCATTTTCTTTCATCGTCACGATAATTTTCCGCCTTTCTTTATAAAGCGTATAAAAACATTTTGCTTTCTCTATTAGAGAAAATGGCAAGAGGGTATAATTTATGGGCAAAAATTATGGATTACGCATCTTTATTAAACGACAAGCAGTACGCAGCCGTATCGAGTACGGCGCAATTTGTTCGCGTCATCGCTGGCGCAGGGAGCGGGAAAACTCGTGTCCTAACTTATAGAATCGCTTATTTGATCAGTGAACTCCATGTGGACCCTTCTCGCATATTGGCTTTCACCTTTACGAATAAAGCTGCGGGTGAAATGAGCGAAAGAGCCGCAAAACTCGTCAGTGAAATCACAGGAGGTTCTCGTCCAAATCTTCATATTTCGACATTCCATTCTTTCTGCGCTCGCTTTTTGCGGGCGGAGCATCAATACCTCACTTATAAAAAAGAGACAAAGAGAATTCTTTTTAATGAAGCGACAGGGGAAGAAGTTGAAGATTTTCAAGAAGCGAATGCTTCTTACCCTATTGGCTTCACAATCTATTCCGATGATGACCAAGCTAGGCTCGTGAAATCCATCGCTCCCGATCTTGGCTATAAAAAAGGTGATGACGTCGTAAAAAGAGCCCTTGCCTATATCCGCAAAAAGAAAATGAAGGGGCTTTATCCAGATGATATCAATCCGAATAATTCTCTTTACGAGGACGAAAAGATTTCTTATAAATTCTTTGCGGAATATGAAAAAAGAAAAACGCAGAATATCGCTCTCGATTTCGATGATTTGATTTGCAAGACGCTGAAAATCTTAGAGGATTATCCTGAAGTG
This sequence comes from Caryophanales bacterium UBA782, assembly GCA_002296455.1. Classification (GTDB taxonomy): domain Bacteria; phylum Bacillota_I; class Bacilli_A; order RFN20; family CAG-826; genus UBA4951. Next base: position 1,111 of record DBJG01000041.1, read on the forward strand.
AGAGATGCTTGGTCACGGCGTTTTGATTATATGCTCGTTGATGAATTCCAGGATACAGACGATACTCAAATGAAATTGATGAAGCTTCTTTTACGCGACGATTCTCATTTGTTTGTCGTCGGCGATCCAGACCAGACAATTTACACATGGAGAGGGGCAAACCAAGCGATCATCGTTGATTTTGAAAATCGTTTCCCTGGTGCAGAAACCATTATTCTCGATGAAAACTATCGCAGCACCAAAGTGATTTTGGATGCAGCGAACCGGCTCATCGCAAACAACAAAAAGCGTGTGCCAAAGAATTTGTTCACACGTGCTCCAGGAGGGGAAGCAATTTCTGTGAAGCAAACTGGCACGCCTGAACGAGAAGCGGAATGGGTGGCAGGAGAAATTCAAAAGATTGCTAACAAGCAACGTAATGAAGAAGGAAATCCTCTTTATAGTAATATTGCGATTTTGTATCGTTCGAGCTACTTGACTCGGCCTTTTGAATCGGAATTAAAGGACAGAGGTATTCCTTATCGCATTTTTGGTGGGCTTCGTTTTTATGAACGAATGGAAGTCAAAGACCTTCTTGCTTATTTCTCTTTGTTGACGAACCCCCTCGACAACGTTTCTTTTGAACGGATTGTGAATGTGCCAAAACGCGGAATCGGAGAAACGACTCTTGAGCGAATCCATAACGAAGCCACCCTCGCCCATTTGTCCGAATACGAATATATCCATCAAATTGACGATTTTCCGAACACAAAAGTGTCTACCAAGGCCATTAACACACTGCGAGATTTGATGCTAGAAATGGAAAAAACGAAGCACCAAATGAGTGAAAATACTGGCGAAACATTCGCTAGCGTTCTTAAAGAATTCACGAAGAACATCGGCTATTTCGATTATTTAGCGGAGACGGAAGATCCTGATGAAGATCGTATCAAAAACGTGAACGCTTTATTCGATGACATTAATCATTTTATCGAGAAAAACCCCGATTCTTCCTTTGAACAATATCTCCAAAACGTGACTCTTTTGACGAGTCAAGATGATATGAATGGCGGTAATTACGTCTCTTTGATGACCATCCATGTTGCGAAAGGTTTGGAATTCGACTATGTCTTCATCATCGGTATGAACGAAGGCGCCTTTCCAAGCGCGAGAGCGGAAGCAGAAACGGGGAGAGATGGCACTGAAGAAGAAAGAAGACTCGCCTATGTCGCTTTCACACGCGCGAAAAAACGTCTATATCTATCCACGAACACCAGTTATAGCTATGTTACCGATTCTCACTCTATCCCGTCTTCTTACTTCAAAGAGGCAGGAATTGAAGTCCCTCATGATGAATATCACGTAGGAAATGGGTGGCATTCTTGGGGTTCCTCTCGTCCATCTAACTATGGCCAAAGGAAAGGAAATTCTTCCTTCGCCCCATCTTTCTTTAGCGACGGGGATTCCATTTCTCCTTTCGAAGAGACAAAAAAGGAAAAGCCACAGCAAGAGACAAAGCCAAAGGCTACCAATGGTGTTACCGATTGGCAGCTCGGCGATAGAGTGTGCCATGAAGTTTTTGGCGAAGGAACCGTTACGGATATCATTGATAAATCGATTATTGTCATTCAATTTGATGAGGTAGGCAAAAAGACGCTCCTTGCCTCACATCCAAAATTAAAAAGAATCTCCAAGAAAGGGGGAGTGGCATGAGCATAGAAGAGGCAAAAACGAGAATCGAGGAACTAACAAAATTACTCGACCGCTACACTTACGAATATTACATTTTAAACGCATCCACTGTTTCCGATGCCGAATTTGACCGTCTTATGGGCGAGTTAAAACTTCTTGAAGAAGAATTTCCAGGGTTAAAGAAGAAGAATTCCCCAACGCAACGAGTCGGCGGGGCCGTCCAAGATGGTTTTAAGAAAATCCCGCATAAGCGATTAATGCTCTCTTTGGGCAATGTCTATAACGAAGAGGAAATGCGCGAGTGGGACGCGAAAGTGCGTGCCACCCTCCATAAAGATGTCGTCGATTATATGGGGGAAGTGAAAATTGATGGATTGGGCATGTCACTGATTTACGAAAATGGGGAACTACAATATTGCGTGACGCGTGGAGATGGCGTGACAGGAGAAGACGTTACCGCCAACGTAATCACCATTCATTCCATCCCTCTTCGCGTGAAAGAGAAACGTTCTTTCGAAGTGCGTGGCGAAGTATATATGCCTGCCGCATCTTTGACGCGTCTTAATGAAGAAAGAGAAAAAGCAGGCGAACCATTATTCGCGAATGCTCGAAATGCGGCCGCTGGTTCTATCCGCCAATTAGATAGTAGCATCGCTGCCTCGCGAGGCTTAGAAGCATATTGGTATTATTTGGTGAACGCACGCGAATTAGGTTTCCACGTTCATAGCGATTCACTTGATTATCTTGATTCTTTGGGCTTCCGGACTAATCACGAAAGAAGAAGATTGCACGGGATTGAAGAAGTGATCGCTTATATGCGCGAATATGCAATAAAAAGGCCGAGCATTCCTTACGATATCGATGGCTTGGTGTTCAAGGTGGATAACATTGACGACTATGACATACTTGGCTATACCGCGAAAGAGCCAAAGTGGTCAATCGCTTATAAATTCCCACCGATGGAAGTCACAACGAAACTCTTAGATATTGTTATTACCATTGGAAGAACGGGAAGAGTTACTCCGAACGCGATCCTTGAACCAGTTCGTGTCGCTGGAAGTCTGGTTCAAAGAGCGACTCTCAATAACGAAGATTTCGTAAAAGATAAGGGGTTACTCATCGGAGATATCGTCGGTCTTCATAAAGCCGCAGATGTCATTCCTGAAGTAACAGGGCCGATTGTCAACCGGAGAACAGGGAATGAAAAGCCATGGATTATGCCTGAATTCTGCCCTGTATGCGGTGGGCCTTTAACGCGCGTAAAAGGTCTTCATTATTGTCTTAATCCAAACTGTGGATCCCGCAAAATCGAAGGGATGATTCATTTTGCTTCTCGCAATGCGATGGATATTGACGGAATGGGGGATAAAGTCGTCGAAGAGTTCTTTGGCGAAGGTTTCTTAAAAGATATTCCTGACATTTATCGTCTTGAGGATCACGCGAGCGAAATCAAAGACCTCGATGGATGGAGTGACAAATCCATCAATGCCTTAATTAAGGCGATACAGGACTCGAAAAAACAATCTTTGGAACGACTTCTTTTCGGACTTGGTATTAAAGAAGTGGGCGAGAAAATGGCCAAAATATTGGCGAGAAGATACAAGACACTCGATGCGGTAAAGGAAGCGAAAGAGGAAGACTTGCTTCAAATTAAAGATGTTGGCCCAGTCGCTGCCAAATCCATTTACGATTGGTTCCATAGCGAAACGAATCTTTCTTTGATTGAACGTATAAGGGCAGACAACCTAAATTTCGCCTATTTAGGAACAGATACAGTGGACGTAAATAGTTATTTTTACGGAAAAACGATTGTTTTGACGGGAACTCTAGTAAAATATACGCGTCCGCAGATGACGGAAATTCTTGAAGGCATTGGCGCGCATTGCGCCTCAAGCGTCTCCAAAAACACCGATATCGTCATCGCTGGACCTGGCGCGGGAAGCAAATTAGACAAAGCGACCGCGTTAGGCATTGAAGTGATGGATGAGGAAGAAGCCTTATCTCACCTCAATAAAATTGGCGGATAATTCCGCCCATACGCGCCCGTAGCTCAGCCTGGATAGAGCAATAGTCTTCGAAACTATCGGTCAGGTGTTCGAATCACCTCGGGCGCGCCAAAAAAGCACCCCTATTTCATATTTATATAACGAAAATGGTTTAAGGAAAGAACCGCTTTGTTTGCTTCTTATCGCAAGCAATCCATTGATGATTGGATTTTGTCGTTTCCGCGTTCTAAATTTCTTGTATCGAACATTGTCTTTTTGTGAATAACGGTTCTATCATACAGGCGAAAGGAGAATTGTTTGAAAGCCTAATCAACAATCAAATTCTTGAACACCATGAATATTTTCCGTAAATGTTTTTGCCGATTCTATCAAGGAGTCATGTATATTGCAGCCTCATTTTTGAACTTTCGTGAGCCGAAAGTTGTGGAGGGGAAAGGCTCCATCGATAAATTGCCTGCTTTGCTCAAAAGCGAAAAAAAGTGGCACCCACTTGTTGTTACTGACCCAGGTATCGTTTCTTTAGGTCTTCACAAAAGCCTTTTGGAAGTATTGACGAATGAAGGTATTTCGTATTCTTTTTATGATAAGGTGTGCCCAAATCCCACATTCGCGGTCATCGAAGAAGCTTTTTCCGTTTATCAACAGGAAGGCTGCGATTCTATTGTCGCACTTGGCGGAGGCTCTTCCATGGATACCGCAAAAGCGGTCGGTGTGAAAGCGGTGCACCCGAATAAGGGCCTTTCCAAATTCAAACGCGTGTTGTCCGTTGGGAAGAAAATTCCATTTCTAGTTGCGATACCAACAACCGCGGGAACGGGGAGCGAAGCAACCGTATGCGCGGTTATTGTAAATGAGAAAACAAAAGACAAGTTTTCTATTAACGATCCGCATATTATTCCAGACGTTGCGATTCTCGATAATTCGCTTCTCGAAGGACTTCCCAAAAAGATCATTTCTTCAACGGGCATGGACACTTTGACACATGCGATTGAATCCTATATTGGCAGAGCATCGACAAGGAAAACGAAAGAATATGCGCTTCAAGCGATGAAGCTAGTAAAAGACAACCTCTACGCTTTTTATGAGGATCCGCACAATGAAGAAGCTCGTGCCCACATGCAAAAAGCTGCTTATTTAGCGGGTGTAAGCTTTACGAGAGCCTATGTAGGATATGTCCACGCCTTGGCTCACGCATTAGGTGGCTTTTATAATGTGCCGCATGGCTTTGCGAATGCTGTTTTATTGCCTCACGTTTTAAAAGCGTATGGCAAAAACGCTTACGCTCGTCTTGCGGAAGTTTCTGACGATTTGAATTTAATCGACCCATTGAGCAGCAAAAAAGAGAAGGCAGAGGCTGTTATTGCTTGGATTAATGAAATGAATCGCAAAATGGATATCCCCGCAAAGTTCGACCATTTAATCAAAAACGATAAGGACTTAGAGGCTTTGTCGCGCCACGCAGACAAAGAAGCCAACCCCCTTTATCCCGTTCCAAAAGAATTCAACAAAGAGGAATTAAAAGCCATTTACCGCGAAAGCGATAATCAAGATTAGAGGAGAATATCCTCTTTTCTTTTCTAATCGAATGAGAACTTGTGGTATTCTTTTCTAGAAAGAAAAGAGTGAGTATGAAAACGATAACGATGGATGTGCTCAAAGACGCGGCGAACCGTCTTCTATTCGATCTTAGCGATGAGCAATATAAAACACTTTATGAAGAATTCCTCACCCTCCAAAAGCAGATGGAGAAAATCGGAAAAATTCAGGGGCTTGATCACTACGAGCCGATGACTTTCCCTTTCGATTGCTCAACTTCGTATTTGCGAGAGGATGAACCCGTAGAGCCTTTGACGCAAAAAGAGGCATTAGAAAATGCAGGAAGTGTGAAAGACAATCAAATCAAGCTTCCAAAGGTGGTGCAATGATGAATTATTTGGATTTACCTCTTGAAGGGCTTCATAACGCATTAGTCAAAAAAGAAGTCACTCCTTTAGATTTGACGAAAGAAGCGCTCAAACGCTGCCACGAAAATAGCGATAACGCATTTGAAAAGATTTGCGACGAAGAGGCTTTATCTTTCGCTTCTTCTCTTGTTGAACCAGAAATAGATAACCCTCTTTGGGGGATTCCTTATGTTGCAAAAGACAATTTCAGCACTAAAGGAATTGAGACGAATGCATCCAGCAATATTTTAAATGGCTATATTCCTCTTTTCGATGCAACGGTGATTGAAAAACTGAAAGCGGCGAAAGCGGTCATGGTCGCCAAATCTACGCTGGATGAACTCGCAATGGGCGGGACTGGCACCACAGGGCACTTAGGCGCAACTTTTAACCCGTATGACCCATCTCACGAACGTTTGGTTGGTGGGAGTAGCTGCGGGAGCGCCGCCGCGGTTGCCGCATCGATTGTTCCTTTCGCTTTGGGCAGTGACACAGGCGATTCTGTCCGTAAACCCGCTTCTTATGCGGGACTTGTTGGCATGAAACCAACTTGGGGGAGAATTTCTCGCTTCGGTTTATTCCCTTTTGCCCCATCGCTGGATCACGTTGGCTATTTTTCTCGCGACGTTTATACAAGCGCAGTTCTTCTCGATGCCCTTGCAGGCCGCGATGAAAGAGACTCCACTTCAAGCGAAAAAGCGGTGGAGAAATACGAATCCGACATGAATCAGCCAATCAAAGGGCTTAAGATTGCCGTTATCAAAGATATTGTCGATAGTCTGACGAACAAGGAACTCCTTCGTCATTGGAACGCTTCCCTTGAAGCACTTCGTAAAGAAGGCGCGATAGTTGAAGAAGTTCTTTTTGGGAAAGACATGTTAGAGAGCTTATACGCCACCTATTTCGTCATTTCTTGTGCGGAAGCAACGAGCAATGACGCCAATCTTGATGGTATAAAATTTGGTCCTTTCAAAGGCGGGAATACTTATCAAGAAGTCATGTACAACGCAAGAACTGCCGGATTTGGCGAGCTTATCAAGCGCCGCTTCGTCATTGGCTCTTATGCGTTAATGAAAGAGAACCAGGAAGAACTGTTCCTCCGTGCGCAAAGAAACCGCGCCAAAATCGTGGAACGAGTGAATGAAATTCTAAAAGATTACGATTTTATTTATACACCAGCAGCGCCGGGCATCGCTCCGAAAGCCATTGCGAGTAACGATAAATTATCTGACGAATACCTTATCGCGGATAATCATCTTTGCTTGGGGAATTTCGCGGGTCTTCCCTCTATTACTTTACCGCTTTGTTTTATGAACGACATGCCTATAGGAATCAATTTCATGGGACGCGCGTTTGAAGAAAAGAAACTGTTTCAAATCGCCCATGCTTTTGAAGTTTTAAGCGGTTTATCGGAAGTCAGCGTTTTGAACAAAAAGGAGGGCAATTTATGAACTTCGAAGCAGTTATCGGTCTAGAAATCCATGTTCAGATGAAAACCAAATCGAAGATGTTCTCTTCTTCTCCGAATGGTTTTTCACGCGAAGCAAATAGCGAAGTCACCCCCTTCGATATGGCTTTTCCTGGTACAATGCCAGTCGTCAACAAAGCTGCGGTCATCAATGCCATCCGTGTGGCGAACGCGCTTCATATGAATATTGACCATACCCTCCATTTTGACCGAAAGAATTATTTCTACAGCGATCTTCCAAAAGGATTCCAAATCACGCAGCAACGTCGCCCAATTGGATCAAACGGCTATATTGAAATCGAAGAACCAGATGGCTCAAAACGAAAAATTGGGATTGAACGAATTCATATGGAAGAAGATACCTGCAAGCAGGAGCATTTCTTGGATTACACCCTCCTTGACTATAACCGTGCGGGAACCCCACTTGTGGAAATCGTTTCCTTGCCTGACCTCAAAAATGGTTACGAGGCTCAAAAATACGTGGAAGGGATACGCAATATCGTTGTTTATAGCGGGACGAGCGATGGAAAGATGGAGGAAGGGTCACTTCGCTGTGACACCAACGTTTCCATTCGCCCCATTGGCAGCAAAGAATTCGGCACGAAAGTCGAAGTCAAGAACATCAATTCGTTGAAGAATGTCGCTCTTGCTATCGATTACGAAATTGAGCGCCAAAGCCGTGTTCTTTTGCGTGGCGAACAAGTGCGTCAAGAAACAAGGCGTTTCGATGAGGCAAGCGGGAAAACCATTCTCATGCGTGTGAAAACGGATGCGGTGGATTATAAATATTTCCCCGAGCCAAACATCACGCCAATCAAATTGAGCGATTCTTTTGTGAATGATGCCATTGCGACTTGCCCAGAGCTCTATGATTCGAAGAAAGAAAGATATCTAGCCATGGGTTTAGCGAAAGATGATGTGACGATTATCTTAAGTGATCCCATGATGGCGAAATATTTCGAAGAAGGCGCTTCTAGCGTTAAAAATCCGAAGAATTTCGCCAATTTCCTCATCGTGGAAATCAATTCCTATCTCAATAAGAAAAACATTTCCATTGGGAAATTACCGTTATCGCCACTTACGCTTGCTACAATCGTCACGATGCAGGAAAGTGGTGGCTTGTCTCATAAGCAATGCGCGGACATCCTCTTCAAGGTTTTGGATACCGGAACGAAACCGGAGGAAGCGAAGAAGGCTCTCCACATCGAAGCTCAAGTGAGCGATGCTGGTGCGATTATGGCATTCGTGAAAGATGCTTTGGAAGCCAACCCCCAATCCATTACGGATTATAAGGCGGGCAAAGATAGAGCCTTAGGCTTCCTCGTTGGTCAAGTCATGAAGCTAAGTCATGGGAAAGTCAATCCTGCTGAAGTTTCACGTTTGCTCAAAGAAGAACTCGCAAAGAGATAAATTATGGAAAAAGAAACACAAGAATTAAAAAAATGGCTAGAGAAGGTATCTTCTTTTTCCTTGCCAGATTATAAGATGCTTCCTTCCGTCCCTTTGTACATGGAACAAGTTATTTTGTACATCAATAACGTATTGGCTCCTTTAAGCACAGGCGAGAAAAACAAATTAACCTCGTTCATGGTGAATAATTACGTCAAAGCAGGGATGCTAAAAGCACCTGAAAAGAAAAAATACACAAATGAGCATTTAGGCTACCTCCTTGCGATTTCCTGCCTGAAGGATACTCTTTCAATGACGGATTTATCGTTACTCATTGAAATGGACTCTCGTGTTTCAAGCGATAAAAGTGTTTTGTATCGCTTTTTTGCTTCCATGAGCAATGACGTTGTTCAAGATAAAGCGAGCGTTGTACTTTCGAAAATCGAATCTTATGAAAGAAGATATAATAAAGAGGTTACTTCTCACAATCCCGAAGCGGAAAGCAATCTTCGCGACGCGCTTGGTCTTACGGCGTTTCGCCTAGCAATTCAATCTGAGGTGAACCAAATCCTTTCCAAAGCGATACTAAAAGCTATCGCGGAAGATATGCACGGAGAGGCGATCTGGGAAGCTGTCAATAGCAGGGGTGCCCATGAGATGAAACGGGAAATGAAGATCTCCATGGCCGAATCGGAACGCATAGCAGAAGCAAAACACAAACAAGAAACGAGAAAAACAAAAAACAAAGACAAAGGAAAGAAGAAGTAAAGGAGAATTCTTATGAACAAAAATGTCTTAGTTACTGGTGGGCTTGGCTTCATTGGAAGTGAAACCGTGGTGGAGCTCATCCAAAACGGGTATAACCCGATTATCGCGGACAATTTATACAACGCGAAAAAATCCGTTCTCGATCGTATCGAAACCATCACCCATGTCCGTCCAAAGTTTTATGAAGTAGATGTTACCGATTACGAGGCCACAAAAAAGATCTTTACGGAAAACGAAATTAATGCGGTAATTCATTTTGCTGGTTACAAAGCAGTTGGCGAATCTGTGCAGAAACCAATCGAGTATTATCAAAACAACTTAGGAACGGCTTTAAACGTTCTTAAAATCATGAAAGAAGTCGGCTGCCATTCCTTCATTTTCTCAAGTAGTGCGACAGTCTATGGTGTGCCAAAGCGGGTTCCACTTCTAGAAACGGATCCGATTGGCGAAGCCACGAACCCATACGGCGAAACGAAGATTATGATTGAGCGCATTTTGAAAGATACTGCGAAAGCGAATCCAGAACTCAATGTCATCTTGCTTCGTTATTTCAACCCAATCGGTGCGCATCCTTCAGGCCTACTTGGGGAAGATCCAACAGGCATTCCAAATAACCTAATGCCATATATCACACAAGTGGCGATTGGAAAGCTTCCGTATCTAAGAGTGTTCGGTAATGACTATCCAACACCTGACGGAACGGGCATTCGCGATTACATCCATGTTGTCGATCTCGCAAAAGGCCATGTCGCGGCCCTTAAAAAGCTCGAAGAAACAAATGGGCTCCTCATTTATAACCTCGGAACAGGGAAGGGCACGAGCGTTCTTGAACTTGTTCACGCGTTTGAAAAAGCGAACGGAATTAAGATTCCTTACGAAGTGCTTCCGCGTCGTGCGGGTGATGTTACCGAAAACTACGCTTCTTGCGACAAAGCAGAAAAAGAACTTCATTGGAAGGCGACTCTTACCATCGTTGACGCATGCCGCGATGCTTATAACTTCCAAAAGAAGAATCCGAACGGCATTCAATAAAACATGAATAGAAATAGGCCATTTAATATGGCCTTTTCTTACACCTCTATGCCTATAACGTGGACGAATTTTACGTTTTGACGTATGATTAGGAAAGTAGAGGAATAATAATATGGAAAAATTCGAAGTCGTTTTGCCGAACAACAAAAAGATTTTCGGCGCCTCATACAAAAAAGAAGGAACCACTAAAAATATTTTAATTCAAACGGGCATGTGTGAGCACGCAACCCGTTATGAGCCATTTGCCAAAATGCTCAACGAAGAAGGATATAACGTATACATCATGGATGCGTTTGGGCAAGGACTCAATGTGAGCAAAATCGAAGACCAAGAGAAATGGCATAAAGGAGCGTTCTTTGATAACGTAGACGCTTTAGGTCTTATGGCGTTACGCCTAAAAAAGGAAGGGAAACCGCTTGCCTTGATGGGCCACTCCATGGGTTCGTTTATGACGCAGTGCTTCTTAGAGAGGCATCCTGGGATTGTAGATAAAGTCATCATCATGTCGAGCAATGGCCCAAATGCGAAATTCACGCTAAGAGCTGGCTTCATCGCTGCGAAATTCCTTGTCAATAAAAAGAACTGGGACAAAGAAGGGAAACGGATCCAAAAAATCGCGTGGGGGAAATACTTAAGCAAGATTGAGAATCCAAAATCAGAAAACGATTGGATTTCCGCGAATGAGCAAAACATTATCGATTATATGGCTGACCCTTATTGCGGATATCCTGCCACAAACGGATTTTGGCATGAGTTCCTCCGCGGACTAAGAACGCTTTACATGCGAAAGAATCTCAAGAAGATCGATAAGAACCAGAAGATTTTAATTGTCGCTGGGAGTGATGACCCAGTCGGGGCATGGGGGAAAGGTCCGAAAGCGCTTGCGGATATGTATAAGAAACTCGGTGTTAAAAGTGTTGAACTTCACATCTATGAAGGCATGAGACATGAGATTCTGAATGAGAAAGACTGCAAACTCGTTGAAGACGATATCAAATTATTCCTTGCGTAATTCCTGACTGGTTTTCGCTATTTTTCTATAAACAAGGCGACTATGCGAAAGCCCTTTTCCTATATTCAAACATCAATTGTCTACTACTAACGATTTTACGCTAGGAAAACCACGTTTTGGTGAACGCGCGACATTGGTTAATGCCAAAGAGAAGACATCGAAGAAGCAAATACATTAGAAAATACGAAAAAACCGAATCGATTTCTTCATGGTAAACAGCATCATTAAAATTATTAAAATAAGGATAAATCGAGTCGTTTATTATTTGCTTATCGTCTATATAATTTCGCATTTTATTTGTTTTTAAATTCTCTAATTCTTAATAAATAAGGCTAATTTGTTTAGATTTTTCTATGTTTTCTTTCTTGTTATTCTGAGAAAACATCCTATATTGATAGTGTCCTTTACGAGGGGGACGGCATTATGAAAATAAGACGTTATTTTGGGATTTTTGCAACGTTTTTATGTATGAGCAGCGTACCTAATGCTCAGAGCACAAATGACGTGCTTTATCAAAGCAAGGTTTTTGATGGGAAATCTATTTCAAACGTTGTTAAATGCTGCAGCAATGGGGAGAAAACGTTCACTGTAGAATCAGCCAAAAAGGATTGGATGACCAAAAACACAATCACTTGGGAATGCTTAGAAATGAATCAATTGACGATTTATCAACCTCCAATACACACTCGAGTAATTAATACAAAAATGACTATCGAAATTAATCCGAGCAAGATTAAACACCAGGTCGATGCGTTCGGATGGATGAATCCGGAAGATCCCGTGAGATTAAAATGGTTCGGATTAGAATTTCAATTGGGACAGGCTTTTTCCAAACGCGGAAAATTGATTTACACGAGTAGCGATGACTGTTTTGGTAATGACAAAAACCATGAAGGATCTATTGATAACTGCTACTATAATGGCAAGCTTTTGAATAACGGCGAAGACGTGTTGGTGCCAGTTGCTACTTATTACGCATTTCTACCGCTATCTTTTTATGGTGCAGGCGCTGTTTCTTCACAAAACGAAAGCTACCTTAGTCTTCCAGGCGATCGATTTCAATTATTGGTAAATAACTATCTGTCAACCAATAGTAAATCGTTTCAAGCATTATGGACTTTTAATTCCGATGATCAGTATAAATCTGATAGTGGTAGCGAATCTCAACGAATGTATGCATCCAATCTAGAGAAAACTATGCATGAAGGTACAGATGCCGAATGCGGAAACGAACCTTTGAATTATTATCACCCATCGACAAACGCAATTAGTTTCTATTATTCATTTGCTTTCGGAGACGAATCCTATTCGGAAAAGATGACTATGAAATTCAGTTCATTTGCTGAAGTCGGATATGGCGTAATTGGAAGTGCGAATGAAAGGGAGGGAGCGAATACGGGTGAAATTGAAATTAAGCTCAATTAATCGTACACGTGCGTTTCGTTTCGTAATTTCCTTCCTTTTTTCCTTTCTCTTCAGTTTCCTTTTTGCTGGCTTTATCGGCTTCTTAAACGCTGATGTCAAAGGCACGATTGACAACAATATTTTTGATAATTCCATTTATTATTTGAAGCCAAATAAAATCGGCGATCAAAGCAAAGCAGACATCGAAAAAACGGTTCATTCTTATTTTGGTGATGTCAAGCAATTCGTTGCTGAAACAAAGAATAAGGACGACGTTATTTCTTATTATCCGAAAGAGGATATCGAGAAGGGGTATTTTCAGTTGAATTTAGAGACATATCTACTTCTCGGGCGCCCGGATACGCTCGATTTTACTACCCCTTATGCGAGAATTACTCTTCCGACTAAAATCGTTGCATCGGTTCCTTATAAGTCGATTTATTTTTCTTCGTCCTTTGATTCTAGTGCGATTTCTAGTTGCATTCACGTCGATTTTCCGATTCAAGGTGATGGTGGTAACGTCTCTTTTAAAAGAATGAGCATTTACAAAAGGTCATTATATCAATTTGATAACTCTTCTTTAAAAAGGGATCTCGCCGATGACGAAATCGCTTGTTCGGCAAAATATTATGGTGATACGTTTTATTTCCCTACGATAAAAGGATATAAAATCGAAGGGATTCAAAAGCGGAACGCCCCTGACCTTCAATCCGTTTTCCCCGATTCTTTTCATGTTGTTGATATTGGTGAGGAACAAGATTATGTCTTGGTTGTCTCAGATCGTGTTTTCGATGTGTTATCGAAACAATTCGATTATTTTTTGGAGTGGGATGTTTTGTCTAATTCTACGAATCGTGGCACTTTACTTTCTTTACGAAAAAGCGAATTATTCTTCGTAGAATGCGTTTATAACCCAAAAGGAGTCGATTCAAAGGAGATTGAACGAGGACTTACCTTTTCTCTTTTTGAATTCTGGGAGACGGTTTATGTGCTGCTTGTTACTGCCGTATTCGTTGCGTATTTGTTCGCGGCATTGACTATCGTTTATTATCAAGAAAAGGACCACTTCACCCGTTCTTTCATGAGAAGCGGAACGAGGACGGGCATTTTCTTGGAACTGATTCTCACTGTTTTGCTGCCGACTTTATTGCCTATCCTCATTATCGCTGCTTCTCTTTCTAGCCAGCTAAATTTTTTCAGTCTTCTGAGGAGCCCGTATGAAGGCGTAATCATCGTCGCGCGCTTTGATCCCGTGTTCACGTGGCTACTCTTTTTGAGCCTAGGGGTCATTGTGATTTTCTTTGCCTACATCCTTATTGCCTATCGACCAAAACAATTGGTGAGGAACATTCGGAGGATTTCCGCATGATCCGCGTAGAAAAACTAGGTATGCATATCGGAGAAAGAACTCTATTTTCCGATTTATCGTTCACGCTTCCTGACACTGGATTAATTTTAATTGATGGCGAGAATGGGAGCGGGAAGACAACGCTTCTACTGATTTTGGCGGGTTTGCTCAAACCAAACGAAGGCAAAATCTATTACGATGATGTCGATATGAGCGAATTCTCATTGGATAAAATTATTACAAGAAAAAAGAACGCCATTTATTTGGCGCCCAATGGTAATTTTGATAATGCGTTAACGATGATACAAAACATGAAACTCTTTGATACTGATTCTCTTGATAAAGCACCTTTCAAAGAACGCTACCCATCTTCTTTATCGGGTGGAGAAATGGAGATGTGCGTTGCTTATTTAGTGAGTCATACGCGAAAGAAAATCGTCTTCATGGACGAAGGTCTGTTTTATTTGGACGAAGTGAACATCGAACAGATTTTTCATTTGCTTATGGAAGCGAGCAAAACGCGTCTTCTTGTGATGGCTTCTCCTCGGCGTGTCCCACTCCATTTTGACAAGATCATTCATATTGGGGGTAACAAATGACACTCATTGAAGGAAAAAATATCCGCAAAACGTTTGGAAAGAAAAACGTGCTCAATGACGTTTCGTTTTCTTTTCCTTCGAAGGGATTCTTTCTCATCAAGGGGAGCAATGGAGCGGGCAAGAGCACGCTTCTACGAATCATTGGCCTATTGGATGATCGCTACGTAGGATCATTAATCGTTTGTGGGCGCGATATTTCTTCACTAAAAGAAAAAGAGAAAGCGGGATTACGCAAAAAATATTTTGCTTACTTGTTCCAAGGAGATAACGACATATCCTTTTTGAATAGCAAAGAGAATTCTTTCTTTCGTGATGAATTATGGAAAAGCGAGAGAGAAGGGGAGAAGAAAGAAAGCCCTAGCCAGGGGGAAAGGGTTCTTGATTATCTTGAAGCGGCGATTCGTAGCAAGCGGAAAATCCTTCTTTTGGACGAACCAACCGCCAATTTAAGCGAGAAAAACGCGCTTAAAGTGATTGAGCGTTTGCAGTCCGCCTCTAAAGATAAACTCATTATCGTCGTTACTCACGATTCGCTGTTCTTCGAAGAAAAAGACAAATATGTTTTAGCGTTACAAGACGGATTGATTAAAGAAGATTCTTACGAGGATAAAGGACCGTGTGAGCCGACAAATCTTCTTAGAGAAAGAAGAGATTATAAATATTTCTTGGGCAAAAAGCTGTTCTTCCGTGATTTCTTCTCGTTTTTGATTGTCCTTATTTGCTCGCTTGCGTTTTTGTTTATGGGAAGCACATATACCAATTGCTCATCCACGAATATTAAATATGAGATTTCTAATCTTCTCGAAGCGGGGGACGAAATCAGTCTTTCCACTGATGGGAAAAATCTCATACGCGGGGGAGGGGACGAATATGCTTTAAACCACAGCTCTTCTTTAATAGAGAAAGACTCTTTTAATCGTCTTTTGGATAGCAATATGGATTTTTGTGTCCAATCAGGCGATTCTCATTCGAATTATCGACGACTTGGTAGTGACACCGCTTGTTTGGTTAATGAATCGATGCTAGTAAGGGGTTATCGATTTAAAGGAAATGCCATTTTGGTTGATGGGAGATATCTTCCATATGTAGTCGTGGACAAAGATCTAAATTCTCCAGTTGTGAACATAGATACGTATATGAATTACCCAGCGGTAGAGCCGTTCCATGCTTATGGTTTTATGTGGGAGAATCCAAATGTGGATTTCTCAAGCCGAGAAGGAATTGCAAAAACGCTGAATGATAATATTGAGCGAACGATCATATCCCCAACCATTTTAAAGGAGAGGGGGTATCAAAAAACGGTGGATATCAAAGGCGATGAAATTTTTTGTAGCGATGAAATGCGTTACTATTTGCCCTCCTCGAGAACGCATTTTCTTGATTATTCTATTTTTGATTTTGGTTCCGCTTGGTCGGTATTCCCCGATTTTGGTTCGTTCTACGCATCAGGAGTTAATGTTCGTTATGACGCAGAAATTGCATCTTACCTACACGAAGAAGAAGCACTTGTCAGTGAAAAGCAGTTCCAGGCAATCAGTACAAAATTACCTTGGAAAAGCGTCACAATGTATATCCAAGATCCAAAGCGAGACGCCGATTTTATTTTTTCGGAGCACGCGGATATGAGTATGCATCTTAAAATCAAAAAGCATACGCGAACGGATAGAGAACAAAGAATCATTGATCTTAGCGGCTGCTATGCCGTAAAAGATATCAATATGGCTTATTTGTTGCCTGTTTGCTGCGCGTTTTTCGTAATCGAAGCGATTGCTATTTCTTTGATGCTATATCGCTTAACGGAAAATCGAAGAGGGGATGCGCGTCTTCTTCTTTCTTTCGGATATACGCGAAACGCAGCTACGAAGATTTGCTTTCTTTCGGTAGTGATAGGGTCAATCGCTAGCGTGCTTTTAGGATTGGGGCTCATTCCTTTCGCGATGTCATGGATTTATCGCACGCTGATATTTTTCGTTCCCGATGCATGTACAATCCTGCCTTTTTCATTGGATATTTTGACGAAGGTCCTTTTATACTTTTTCGCAAAGAAACGCTTATTTTCTTGAACATGAGGCTTAAGAAGACGATTTGTAAGGCAAGATGTACCATTATTTCGTGAAAAAGAACAAATAACGATTTTCAAACTCTCCATTCTTTTACTATCATTGTTGCGTTTATGAAGAAGCGTTTCTTGGATAAAAATGTTCACGTGGAGACGAAGAAGGCGCAACGGTATTATGCCTTGTCGTCTTTCTATGAAACGATGGTTTTTTCTTTCTTGACCTTGTTCTTAAACGAATGCAAGATGAGCTTAAGATGGGAAAATTGGATGCAGTCTTTGAGTCTTTTCTTGCCTCCTTTCATTGCTGCATTATCCATTTTTGTTTCTTCTTTTTTCGTTACGCATCACAAAGATAACCTAAAAGCGATGAGAGCGCTCACCCTTCTCTCCTTTCTTGTTCTTGTTGCTTTCTCATTGCTTGGCTTATTCTTGCCAAACGGAATCAATTCGGACGGGATGGTGACGAATTATCATCAGTATTATTCTTTGTTTGCGATGATGATGATTTTCCCTCCTTTGCTCGTGGGGTTACACTGGTCTTTCCTCTCATTTCAGATTTCGAATATCGCGGACATTAATTATGTGGAAAAAACGCGCTTCGGCCACGTCTGTATCTTTGGGCCCATCGTTTCGATGCTCATTTCTCCCTTTGCTGGGTATATCGCCGAAAGCCTTTTTGCTTCTTATTACGGGTATTTGTTCCTCTTTTTAGTCGCTTCCCCGTTGTTACTATTAGAATTTGCGTTCACTTTTTCTTTCAAAAGCTACGATCCTTCCTTATTTCATAACGATGAGGAAGAGAAAACATCTTATAAGCAACTCTTTTCGAATCACGCCTATCGCCGATACTTGCTCATCGCGATGATTTGGATTCCTTCCATTTGGGCAGGCGCTTCCTTGGTGTCAAGTTATTGGGCTAGCTTGGAAGGGGCGAATTCCATGAACGCGTTCAACCCTTTGATGTATGGCGTTTTCCTGGCTTTCTCCTCACTAATTGAAGCGATATTCGTCTATTTCAATACGAAGGTTGGTTTTGGGAAACGCCTCGTTTTTTCGATGAATTTGGCGCTTTTTCTTCTTTTCTTGGGTGCTTTAGGGTTCGCTATTCTTTCCTATTTTTTCCGTGTTCCGCCAGAAAGCGGATATTCGCTCGCCCTTCTCATCATCTTTTTACATTCCTTCAAAGGCATTTCTAATGGCTTGTACTGTACTTCCAATTTGGCGATGCTTCATCATATTTTGGGGCCGAAGCAAAGGCGAAAAGCGGTATTTATCGCACCTATGATATATCAATTCATCAATGCCTTTTTGCAACTTGCCTATCCGTTTTTGAACGACATGCGGTATGCCTCGTTTTTTGCTTTGGCGGGCATCATTTTCTTTGGATTTATCCTTTCTTTGTTCCAAGATGGCCCTCTATTGCATTGGAAAATGAATCAAAACGAGGAATCGGATTGATTCCGTATGGCTGCATAAAAGAAAAAAGGCCAAGTTTTTCGCTTGGCCTAATATCAGGAAACTTATTTCTTTCCTGTAATGTATTCGTGAATGGCTTCTGCCGCGGATTTACCAGCGCCCATCGCAAGGATGACGGTCGCTGCGCCTGTGACGGCATCGCCGCCTGCATAAACGCCTTCTTTGGTCGTTTCTCCGCTTTCGCCCTTGGTGATGATGCAACCATGTGGGTTGGTCTCTAATCCAGCGGTGGTGTTTTTGATGAGTGGGTTTGGCGAAGTTCCGATCGCTTCGATAACAACGTCGACATCGAGGGTAAATTCGCTGCCTTTGATGGCAACTGGCCTCCTACGGCCACTTGCATCAGGCTCACCGAGCTCCATTTTCACGCAGCGGATACCTTTAACCATGAGATTATCATCGCCAAGGATTTCAACAGGGTTATTGAGAAGACGGAAGTCGATTCCCTCTTCCATCGCGTGTTCGACTTCCTCCTTACGGGCGGGAAGTTCTTCAAGACTGCGGCGATAGATGATATAAACTTTCTCCGCGCCAAGCCTCATTGCACAGCGGCAAGCGTCCATCGCGACGTTTCCTCCGCCGACAACGGCGACGGCTTTTCCGTGCATAATCGGGGTCTCGCTATCGTCGAGATAGGCTTTCATGAGGTTGATGCGGGTTAAGAATTCGTTCGCGCTATAAACGCCTTTGAGGTTCTCTCCTGGGATCCCCATAAAGCGGGGGAGCCCTGCGCCACTTCCGATGAAGACGGCCTCATATCCATCCTCTTTCATGAGTTCATCGATGGAGAAGGTTTTTCCGATGACGACATCGGTGCGGATTTCCACGCCCATCTTCTTCAAGTTCTCAACTTCGTTTTGAACAATGGATTTAGGGAGACGGAATTCAGGGATGCCGTAGGAAAGAACGCCACCCGCGAGGTGAAGCGCCTCGAAAACGGTGACTTCATATCCGAGCTTGGCTAAATCCCCTGCGCAGGTAAGCCCCGAAGGACCACTTCCGACAACGGCGACTTTATGGCCGTTATGAGCAGGTTTCTTGAATTCGACGAGGTGATTCTCTCTTGCATAATCGGCAACGAATCTCTCTAAGCGGCCAATCGCGACTGGATCACATTTGATTTTTGGGTTCGCGGAACGGATGCAATATTTCTCACATTGGGATTCTTGCGGACAAACACGCCCACAGATGCTCGAAAGAGAAGAAGCCTCCAATAAGACGTCATTTGCGCCTTTTAAGTCATTCTCGCGGATTTTCGCGATAAATGCAGGAATATTAATGTGAACAGGGCAGCCACTCACGCAGTGGGGGACTTTGCAGTTTAAGCAGCGATTCGCTTCATCTAAAGCGAGCTCCATGGTGTAGCCAGTGGCGACTTCTTTGAAATTGTGAGCACGCACGCTCGGCTCTTGGCTTGGCATCGCGTTTTTTATTTTACTTGGATTGAAGGCCATTTTATTTTTCCTCCGCTTTCTTGAAGAGATTGCATGTTTCTTCGTATTTATGCTTTTCCCAATCACGATAGATGCAATTGCGTTTATTCGCCTCGTCAAAATCCACGAGATGCCCATCGAAATCTGGGCCATCAACGCAAGCGAATTTCATTTCGCCGCCGACGGATAAGCGGCAGCCGCCGCACATGCCAGTGCCATCAATCATAATTGGATTCATGGAAACAACGGTCTTGATGTTGTATTTCTTAGTGAGAAGGCAGACGAATTTCATCATGACGATTGGACCAATCGCGATGACTTCATCATATTCGTTGCCTTCTTTGATTAAGGCTTCTAAGGCATTGGTGACAAGCCCTTTTTCGCCATACGAGCCATCATCCGTCATGATTTTGAGGATGTCGCTGCAGGCTTTGAATTCGTCTTCGAGGATGACAAGGTCTTTGTTGCGGAAACCGACGATAGAATGGACGACTGCGCCCATTTCGTGAAGCTTTTCAGCGATTGGCATTGCGATTGCGCTCCCGGCTCCACCCCCAATAATGCAGACTTTCTTTAAACCATCAAGCTCGCTAGGACGGCCGAGTGGGCCAACGAAATCCTCAAGGTAGTCGCCCGCTTCTTTGTGATTAAGCTCTTCTGTTGTAGCACCAACCACTTGGAAAATGATTTTGACGGTGCCTTCATTGACGTTCTCTCCAGCGATGGTTAGCGGGATACGCTCACCTTTATCACTTACGCGGAGAATGATGAATTCGCCAGGTTTTGCTTTTCTAGCGATGTCTGGTGCGTAGATTTCCATCTGCGTTACCGTCGGATTCAAAACTTTTTTGGAAACGATTTTGAACATGGTTCCTCCTAAATTCATAAATCTATTGTCTTGTGGATACGTTCCACAAAATAATCCTTTTCTTTCAAATAACAATGAAGTTTCTTACTCGACAAGCGGATATCGAAGCGGTGTAGTTTTTCCTCGGAAAGTTGGAACCCGTCCGCGAACAAATAACCGCCGCGGAGCGATTCGCTTTCAAAAGAAATCGTTCTTTCTTTCGCGATGATCATGGGATTTCCGATCGTTTTATGGGCTTTCGAATGGATGCCTGCGACTTCTGTAAGTTCCATTAAATGGAGCGAAGGATCAATGATCGCTCCATTGAGGCTGCGATTGTAAGCCATCGAGCCAGTAGAAGTGGTGATGATCATTCCAGCCCCAAAGAAATGCTCGAGATAACGTTTATCGAGAGAGACATCGTAATCGATATTTTGGCTGAGACCGGTGATGCTAAATTCATTCCACGCATACCAAGTGCGTCCATTGGACTCCGCTTCTAAAGTGTCGAGTTCGCCAAGTAGGTTTGTTTCGTCAAACACAATATGTGGAATGTCTTTGACGTCTTTCTCCCCAAAATCGTTATAGTAGCCAATTGTTCCAGCGTTAAAGCAAAGGAACTGGGCGGCAGGATTCTTTGGGAAAATGACGTGGGCCGCTTTTAAAAACGTACCATCGCCACCGACGACAATTACCAAATCCGGACACTCTTCAAAAACGACAAAACGTCCATCGCTTTGGAGTGTTTTTCGAATCTCCAAAACGATCGGGGAATTCTCTAATCCGTTTTTCGTGAATAAGCAGTACTTCATGATAACAAATGGGCAAAGAGTTGAAACCTTGCCCAAAAGCAGCGTGTTATTAATTTTTGTATTTGTAGAAACCTTCACCAGCGGCCACGCCTAATTTGCCTGCGTCGATATAGCTCTTGAGCATATCGCGTTGAAGCTTGAAATGGAATGGTGCGAGGAAGCTAGGAATCTTGCAATACGCGTTGACGATTTCGTAGGCTGTCTTTAGTCCGACAACGTCAAGGATTTGGAATGGCCCTTTTGGTGCACCAGTGCCTTTGACCCATGCGGTGTCAATTGCTTCTGGCTCACTGATTTTGAGGACATAAAGATCCATCGCAGAGAAGAGGAAAGGAATCAACATGGAGTTGAGAAGATATCCTGCTTTTTCTTTGCGAACAGGAAGTGGAATCATCCTGATTTCTTTCGCGAACTGGAGCGTTTCGTCGAAATACTTCATGTTCGTTTGCTTTTGCGCCATGACTTCAGCGATGTTGTTGAGCCAGATTTCGTTTGCAAAGTGCATCGCAAGATAACGGTCTGGACGACCAGTGGCTTTTGCGAAAGTGCTTGGAAGCATGGAAGAGCTATTGGTGAGCAAAACGGTCTTTGGAGCGAGTAGTGGGGCAGCCTTCTTGTAGAATGCGAGCTTAGCTTCTTTGTTCTCAGTCATGGATTCAATGACGACATCCGCGTCTAAGAA
Organism: Caryophanales bacterium UBA782; assembly: GCA_002296455.1. Classification (GTDB taxonomy): domain Bacteria; phylum Bacillota_I; class Bacilli_A; order RFN20; family CAG-826; genus UBA4951. The sequence goes on from DBJG01000041.1 coordinate 23,060, forward strand.
CGCCTTTTTCATGTCGAGCTCAAGCTTTAACCCAGCGTAAGCGGCTTCGACATTTTTCTTGCATTCTTCCGCGTCGAAATGATCGGGATCAGCGATGCCCATGCACCATTTTTCTTTGGTGGTGGCCATTCTTTCTATCGCTTCGAGATAATCTTTTTTAATCATCTCGATCTTTGGTTTGGTGCGACCGATTGAGGACTCGCTGCGAAGCCAAATGGTCACGTCAAAACCACAATACGCGGCTTGGAACGCGATTTGCGTGCCGAGGACTCCACCTCCAGCAACAACGACTTTTTTGAAACTCATTTCAGGTTTCTCCTTTATGTAAATCAATCGTAAAAATTATATACACTTTTGAAGTGCACAAGAAATGAAAAGTTCTTGTATTTATCGTGTCTTTTCAAAGAAAATAGGTAAATCGGTAAGATTGTACCTATTTTTCCTTCCTTTTGTTTCCTTTCTTCGACAAAAAGGAGAAGACTGGTGAATTTTATTTGTCTTCGCTCGCTTTGTAGCCGGCTTGATTCACGGCTTGAATTAATGAAGCGGCTGGGATTTCTTTTGCTGTCGTAACGCTTGCGCTCTTTGTCGCTAAAGAGACTTTTGCCTCTTTGACGCCATCGACGTGTTCCAACGCTTCTTTTACGTGATTCACGCAATGTTCACACATCATTCCTTCGACACGGATTTGAATTGTCATTTCTTTATCCTCCTTTGGATTGAGATTAGGTTTCACAAAATGAGGGGGGAGCGACTTTCTTAAGCCGCATTTTCTCGTCTCTTTATAGGGATGAAATAAATTGAGCCGCAACGCATTTAAAACGACGGTGACACTAGAAAGGCTCATTGCCGCAGCTCCCATCCAAGGACTTAGTTTTGCTAGTCCTAGTATAGAGAATGCCCCGGCGGCAATTGGAATCATCATTAGGTTATAGAAGAAAGCCCAGAATAGGTTTTCTTTGATGTTACGGTAAGTGGCTTTGGAAATGCGGATAGCGGCGGCAGCGTCCAATAAACTCGATTTCATGAGCACGAGGTTGCTGGAATCAATTGCGATGTCGCTTCCTGCTCCGATTGCGATACCAACGTCTGCCTCACTGAGCGCGACGGCGTCATTGATACCATCGCCAACCATTGCTACTTTTCCATATTGCTTGAGCTCTTTGATTACGTTTTGCTTATCAATTGGTAGGCAATTCGCGATAACGACCTCAATTCCCGCCTCTTTGGCAATTGCTTGAGCCGTTTTTTCATTATCGCCTGTGAGCATGATGGGGGTAATTCCAAGATGAAGGAATTGCTGAATCGCTTTCGAGGAACTCTCTTTGATGGGATCCGAAACCGCAATGATTCCGATGAGGTGGTTATTTTTTGCGAAGAATAGTGGTGTTTTCCCTTCACTTGCTAAAGAAGATGCTTTCATTTGTTCGTCTTCACTAAGAATTCTGTTCTTCAAAAAAAAGGAGAGAGAACCTGCAAGGTATTCGTCTTTACCAATGCTTGCTTTGACGCCATTTCCGACTAGATTTTCAAAAGAATCGACATGAGTGGTGCTCAATCCCCTTGCTTTGGTTTCGTTCATGATGGCTTTTGCTAAAGGGTGCGATGAATTCGCTTCGATAGAGGAAGCAATCATCAAGAATTCGTTTTCGCCTATTTCACTTGTTATAAGAATATCCGTCACTTTTGGTTTTCCTTCCGTAATGGTTCCTGTTTTGTCTAAGACGACGAAATCGATTTTTCCTGTATTTTCGAGTGTGCTTGCGTTCTTAAACAAAATGCCGTTTCTTGCCCCAAGCCCATTCCCAACCATAATGGCAACAGGCGTGGCTAACCCTAAGGCGCAGGGGCATGAGATGACAAGGATTGATATCGCTCTTTCTAAGGAATAGGAAAGCAGAGTGGTATCTCCTAATTGCTGAACAAAATCATTTCCGAGGCACATCCAGAAGAGGAACGTAAGTAGAGAAATGCAAAGGACAATCGGGACGAAAATGCCAGCGACTCTGTCAGCGATTTTGGAGATTCGCGTCTTTGTTCCACTCGCGTTTTCCACCATTTTGACGATTTGATTCAAAGATGTTTCTTCGCCAACTCGCGTCGCTTTGCAAATCAGCGCTCCGTTTTGATTGATGGTGGCGGTATTGACGCTTTCGCCTGCTTTCTTATCTACGGGTAAGGATTCTCCCGTCAACGGGGATTCGTCGACCGCGCTTTCCCCCTCAATGACAATCCCGTCTACCGGAATGGATTCGCCGGGTTTTACGGAGAAAATATCGCCTTCTTTTAGCGAACTTGCTAAAACGGTTTGTTCTTTTCCGTCTTTAAGAAGATGCGCTTCTTTTGGGGCAAGATCGAGTAATCCTTTTAATGCGTTCGTTGTTTTGCCTTTGCTATATGATTCAAGCGTTTTTCCAATGGTGATAAGTGCAGGCACCATGCCGCTTGTTTCAAAAGAGAGGTTCATACTGTCTTTCATGAGCATGTTCATATCCATGTTAAGCGCGTCTCCCCCCATGACAAAGAGAATTGCGACGCTATAAATCCAGGAGATCCCCGCCCCAAGCATAACAAGGGTATCCATGTTTGGAGAACGATGAAGCACGCTTTTTGTGCCGGAAACAAAGAAGCGATAATTAATGAGCATGATGAAAAGAGATAGGAGCATTTCCGTCAAGCCGACATAGAAGGGGTTTTCGCCAAATGCACCCAATGGCCAATGAAGCATGTAGCCCATGCCGATATAGAAAAGAGGGACTAGCAAAACAAGAGAAACGATAAGCGATTTGAATAATTTTGGGGTCTCATGATCGGCAAAACGGTCATCTTCTTTTTGGTGCGATTGTCTTTTTTCTTCTTGATGGAGAGAGGCCTCATATCCTGCTTCAACGACAGATTTCATGATTAAGGCAGGGTTTGCCGGTTCTTCGTAAGAGACGAGCATTGAGTTCGTTAATAGATTCACGCTGACGTCCTTTACGCCTTTTACGTTTCGTACCGCTTTTTCGACGTGACTTGCGCAAGCGGCGCAACTCATACCGAAAACGCCATATTTCTCATCAACGATTTTTGCCATAATTATCTAAGCCTTTTGACAATTTCTAGTAATTCGTCCATCGCTTTGTCTTCTCCACTTAGGACCTTGTCTTTGATACAGGTATTCATATGCGTTTGTAAAATAAGATACGCAAGTGAACGTAAAGCGCTATTCGCGGCGGCGACTTGATTTAAAATCTCCCCGCAATAACGATTTTCATCGAGCATTTTAGCAATGCCATTCATTTGGCCGATGATACGATTGATCCTCTTTTTGAGATTATCCAATTCTTGTGGATCTCTTTCCACGTTCCTTTTTTGGCAGCATTCTGTCATACATATTGCCTCGCTTTTTAAAAAATATACCCAGTGGGGGTATTAAGCAAGCAAGATGCTTTATTGATTTCAGTGAAATCGATACAATATCAACCATGAAAAGTGAAAGATTACCATTCGAAGGATTGATGAACTGCCGTGATTTAGGGGGATTTACGGGGGAAGATGGCAAAAAGACAGTTTACGGAAAAGTGTTCCGCAGCAATTCTTTGGATGAAATTACGTCTCACGACGCATACGTTCTAGAAAACGAGCTTCACATTCGTTATGTTATTGATTTACGTCGCCCAAAAGAGAATGCTCTTTACCCAGATAAAGTGATGAACAAGGTAACTTATTTATGCCTTCCCTTTCAAGAAGACGATTCTTCGCGCCCTTGTTTTCCACATAAGAAATACGAATTTAACAACAAAGGGTTAGAAGGCAACGCGAACTTTTTGTTTCAACGGGACAAAGATGGCTCAAGCATGAAAGTCATGCGAAAATACTATCAAGACTCTTTATATGACAAAGAAGCGCAGAAAAGTATCTTCACTTTCTTTCAATTATTATTGGAACTAAAAGATGGAGCAGTCCTTTTCCATTGTCACGACGGAAAGGACCGGACTGGTATTCTATCCATGCTCTATTTAGGCATTTTGGGTGTTTCGGATAAAGACATCATTGAGGATTATCTTGCGACAAACGATTATGTTCGCGAAAAAAGAGAGAAACGAAAAAAATATTTCGATGAAGTGATTCATCTAGCAAGTGACGACCCCATGTATGAATCATTGCTGATTCTAGCCGGAGTTGATCGAAGTTGGATCGAGACGGCGATGAAAGAAATCTATCATTTTGGTGGATATGAACAATATTTAACGGAAAAAGTCGGTCTCACTAAAGACATGATTTCTACGCTTAGAAGTAAATATTTACAATAATTTTCTCTTTTTTCGGTAAACCGAAGGAAAAACGTCTAGTAATGGGTGAGGAGTAGATGCATATGCTTCCTCATAGCCTCCCCGGGAAAGAAGGCGGGGAA
>DBJG01000077.1 GCA_002296455.1 Caryophanales bacterium UBA782
AGATATTATTATTGTCGATTCGGTTGCGGCCCTTGTTCCACAGGCTGAATTAGACGGTGTGATGAGCGATAACCAAGTGGGGTTACAAGCACGTCTTATGTCAAAAGCGATGCGAAAACTCGCTGGTGTCCTTGATAAGACGGGCTGTCTAGTTATTTTCATCAATCAGATTCGTGAAAAAGTCGGCGTGATGTATGGGAACCCAGAAACCACAACGGGTGGAAGAGCCCTCAAATTCTACGCGACGATTCGCCTTGATATTCGTAGAGCGGATGCGATTAAAAACGGGAAGGATATTGTGGGCAATACGGTAAAAGTGAAAGTCGTCAAAAACAAAGTCGCCCCGCCATTTAAGTCCTGCGTCATCGAGATGATATATGGGCAAGGTTTTACACGCGAAGGCGAAATTTTGGAACTTGGCACCCAACTTGGCGTTTTCCAAAAAACAGGCAGCTGGTTTATTTATAACGGTGAGAAAATCGGAAACGGAAAAGACGCGGCGTCTTCTTATTTAAAAGAACATCCAGAAATCACAGATGTTCTTGATACACAAATTCGTGAAAAATTGAAAAAAGGCGAAGTTCCTAACACGGAAGATTAATCCCTTAGGCCATGGCAAAACAAAACCATGGCCTTTCTTTTTCGATTCTTTTATGAATTTATAGCCACATCGCCGTTATCTTGATAGAATAATTCCGTACCTTATAAGGTACTCACACCATAGATTGGTTGTTGATTGTCTTATCGGCCCAGGCCGTAGCATACAAAAACATATTACCTTTATTTTGGAGCGAGTCCCTATTTGGACATATTTAGGAGAATTTTATGTTTGTCGATTTTATTGTATTTGCGGAGGCAAATGGCATGCAGTGGTGGGCATGGCTCATCATTTCCGTTTGCTGCGCATTCATTGGAGCTGGGGTGGTTATTCTTCTTCATCACATCCTGCCGAGATTTAAAAAGAAGAGCGCGGAGGCACAGGCAAAGCAAATCCTTCGCGATGCCGAAATTAAGGCGGAAAGAATCGCAAAAAACGCTGAACTTGATGCAAAACAAACCATTTTTGAAGCGAAGCAACAAGCGCAGCAAGACATACGCGAAATGAAGTCAGAGACGCTTGCCGAACAAGCCAAACTCGACGCGCGGGAAGAATCTATCAATCGTCGTGATAATCAGTTGATTCAAAAAGAAACCGAACTTGATAACCGTAACGAGCTTCTCACGAAGAAAATGGCGGATTGTGACAAAAAGATGGCCGAATATGACGAAAGAATCGATTCAATCATCAAAGAGCTCGAAAAAGTGTCAGGCATGTCCACCAAAGAAGCGCATGATGAAATCATGGCTCGTGTGGAAAGCAAGATGAGCAGCGAAATCGCTGCCTACATCAAAAACCAAGAAGACGAAGCGAAAGAAACCGCTCAACAAAAGAGTGCTGAGCTCCTTTCTTTAGCCTGCGCAAAATATGCACAAGAAGTCACAACGGAAAGAACCGTATCCGTTGTTTCTTTGCCTAACGACGATATGAAAGGAAGAATTATTGGCCGCGAAGGAAGAAACATTCGAATCATCGAACAAACACTTGGTGTTGATATCGTCATCGATGATACCCCAGAAGTAATTGCCGTTTCTTGCTTTGATCCGATTCGTCGCGAAATCGCAAAACGCACGTTAGAATTCCTTGTCAAAGATGGGAGAATCCAACCAGGTCGTATTGAAGAGGTCGCCGCGCGATGCAAACGCGACCTTGAAGCGGAAACACAAAAAGCGGGGGAAGAAGCAGCCTTCCGTTTGGGACTTCCGAAAATCAACCGCGAATTGCTTGGCTATTTGGGGAAACTTAAATATCGCACCTCTTATGGGCAAAATGGTTTGGATCATTCCATTGAAGTTGCTTATTTATGCGGCATTATGGCTGCCGAGTTAGGACAAAACCAACTTCTTGCGCGCCGCGCTGGACTTCTTCACGATATCGGAAAAGCCGTTGATTTTGAACAAGAGGGGAGCCATGTCCAACTTGGTGTGCAACTCGCGAAAAAATATGGTGAACCTGAAGTGGTAATCAATTCCATCGCTTCGCACCATGGCGATGTGGAGGCCACAAGTATCATCGCTCATCTTGTCGCTGCAGCCGACACCTTGAGTGCTGCGCGTCCTGGCGCAAGAAGCGAAACGCTTGAAACCTATGTGAAGCGTGTTGAACAGCTCGAAACCATCGCCAAATCCTTCGATGGTGTGCAACAGGCGTTTGCAATGCAAGCGGGCCGCGAAGTCCGTGTCATGGTCATGCCTGAAAAGGTTGATGATGCGATGGCGACGAAAATGGCGATGGAAATCCGCGAGAAAATCGAGAATGAGGCTGTGTATCCTGGCACGGTTAAAGTGAGCGTTATTCGCGAATACAAAGCCATCGAAACCGCGAAATAAAATGCGAGTCCTCTTCTTTGGTGACATTGTTGGAGAACTCGGGAGGTCCGCCTTAGGGCGGGCTCTTCCTATTTTAAGGCGGAAATATCGACCTGATTTCGTCATTGCCAATGGCGAAAATGTATCTCATGGAAAAGGACTTAACGAATCCCATTATCGCTATCTTGTCGATTTGGGTATCGATTGCATTACCCTAGGCAACCATTACCACGATAAAGTCGCAATTGATGACTATATCGATGATGCCGATAATCTCGTGCGGCCTCTCAACGCAAAAGGCTATACGCATGGTGTAGGAAGCGCCCTCTTTGAAGTAAATGGCGTTTTGCTCCGCGTCACCAATTTACTAGGAACTGCCTTTATGAATGAGGACGTGGACTCACCTATCGATTCCATGGAAACACTTTTATCTCAAGAAGAAGAGTCTAGTATCCACGTTGTTGATTATCATGCGGAATCCACGAGCGAGAAACAGATTTTCGCTTATTATTTCGATGGGCGTGTATCCGCGGTGCTTGGCACACATACACATGTGCAAACAAACGATATGCACGTTTTACCTGGTGGCACGGCTTATGGCAGTGACGTCGGAATGGTTGGGGAATTCGATTCCGTAATTGGCTTTGAGAAACAATCGGTCATTGATAAAATCGTCTTTGGCGAAAAGAAACCATTCGATTTAGTAAAACACGGCACCGCGATTGTTTGTGGGGCGGTTCTTGACTTTGATGAAGAAACTTATGCCTGTTTGAACATTACGCCGATTTCTTTGAAGGAGGAAAATCTATGAAATGCGAATACCGTTCTCTGCCCTCGTTAAAAGCGGCAAGAAATCGTGTTGATAAGTCGAATAGAATCATTGATTCAGGTACGATTCCTTCCACTCTTCTTCGTTTTGCGAAAGGGAAAAAGTTTTATATTCGCACGTTTGGTTGCCAAGCCAACATCCGTGACGAAGAAATCATGGCGGGGTATCTAACTAAGGCCGGTTTTACTCGCACTCATAATCCTAAAGAAGCAGATCTCGCCATCATTAATACTTGCGCGGTGCGCGAAAATGCCGAAGACAAGGTGTATGGTGAGATTGGCTCTTTTAAAGCAAACCATACCGCCAATTCTTCTTTCATTCTTGCCGTCTGCGGTTGCATGATGCAAGAGGAGAAAGTCGCGGAGAGTCTCACGAAAACATATCCTTTCGTCTCTTTGGTCTTTGGGACTCATAACATTTCCGCCTTGCCGACACTCCTTGATGAAATCATCCGAAAAAAAGAAAGGTTGGTGGACATTGAATCCTTCCCGGGCGACATTGTGGAGGGGCTTCCATCCATCCGCTTGAACGAGGCAGAAGCCTTCGTCAATATCTCCTATGGATGCGACAAATTTTGCACTTATTGCATCGTCCCTTATACCCGCGGTAGAGAAAGAAGCCGGGCAAAAAGCGACATTATAAGAGAATGTAAGGAACTCGTGGAAGAAGGCTATAAACAAATCACTTTGTTGGGTCAAAACGTCAATAGTTACGGCTTGGATTTGAAAGATGGCACCACATTCGCTTCTCTTCTTGAAGAAGTTGCGAAACTTGGTATTCCCCGTCTCCGTTTCCTTACTTCCTACCCATCTCAATTCACAGACGACACGATTGAGGTTATGTCTCGCTACGACAACATCATGAAATGGCTTCACTTCCCTGTGCAAAGTGGAAGCAGTTCTTGCTTAAAGCGTATGGGAAGGCGCTATAGCAGAGATGAATATCTGGCAATCGTGAACAAGATTCGCACAAAAATGCCTTCCATTGCCTTAACGACGGATATCATTGTTGGCTTCCCTAATGAAACCGACGAAGAATTTGATGAGACGATTTCCTTGTGCGAAAAAGTGCAATATAGCGCGGCCTTCACATTTATTTATTCGCCAAGAAAAGGAACACCGGCGGCCATGATTAAAGACAATGTGAGCGAAGAGGCTAAGCATCAACGTTTCGACCGCTTGAAAAAGGTCATTGAAGCATCGACTTCTTCGCATAGCGAAGCCATGGTAAATGGCGTTTATGATATTTTGGTGACAGGCCCAAGCAAAAAAGATGCGACCGTATTAAGCGGATATGCGGAAAATGGCAAACTCGTGAATTTCAAAGGCCCTGCGTATTTGTCTGGCACGATTGTGCCAGTTCGCATCAAGGAGTCACACGCTTATAGCTTAGTTGGCGAACTCGTTGGCGATCCTCTTTTATTGAAAGCAAAAGATGTGGCGTATATCTTGTCTTGCGACCCCTTGTTAAAAGAATTTGCGCGTCTTCTTGAAGAAGCAAACACACCGGAGATTAAGACGCTTGGTGAAGAATACATCAAACGCAAAAAAGCGCTTGCCCAATCAATTGGCGACGAAAAGAAACATGCGGTGGCGAAAAAAGAATATGAAGAAGTGGTTCACCTTATTCGTGATAATCCCGTTTTGATGAATATCGACTCTTTGAAACCGCTCGTGGAAAGCGAATTGCTCCGTATTCGAGGAATTCTTGAATGATCATCGTGCTCATGGGGCCAACAGGTGTCGGGAAAAGCGCTTTGGCGATTCCTCTAGCGAAAGCAATCGGTGGAGAGATTGTGAACGCCGACGCTTTCCAAGCCTATGAATATTTATCCATCGCAACTGCTGCCCCAAAAGAAGAAGATATGCGGATAGTACCGCACCATCTTTACCATTACATTCCCCTGAGCGAAGAATATAACATTTCGCGTTACCAAAAAGATGCTAGGAATGTTATTCAGAACATCCTTTCTCGACATAAAACGCCGATTCTCGTTGGCGGTAGTGGGTTATACATTCGGAGCGCTCTTTATGATTACGATTTGAGTGTCGATACAAGTAATATCGATCTTTCTACATTTGAACAATTGGACGATGAAACGCTTCACCATAAATTAGAAGAGCTTGACAAAGAAGAGGCGAAAAAGATTCACCCTCACAATCGGCGAAGAGTGCTTCGCGACATTGCCATTTGTTTGGCTTTAGGGCGAAGCAAAACATCTTTCCTTAAAGAACAAAGCCATGAACCAATATACCCAACGCGTTTTTTCCATCTCATATTGGGGCGGGACGCGCTTTACCCGCTCGTTGAAAAACGTGTGGAAGCGATGTTCTCGATGGGACTACTTGAAGAAACGATTCCATTGATTGAGAAATACGGGCGGGACGCGCCGGCGTTTAAAGCAATCGGTGTTAAGGAATTATTCCCTTATCTTGATGGAAATATCAGCTTAGAAGAAGCTAAGCAAAGTATCAAAGACAACACAAGACATTATATCCGCCGTCAAGAAACGTTCTTCCTTCACCAATTTCCTCATGAAGAGGTAACCTCTTTTGACGAAATCATGTTGAAACTAGGAAAATAGGAGAATGCCACTTATCATATCTTAAACGCAAGGGAGGAGAAAACGATGTCACTTCAGAAAATCCAAGAGATTGCCACAAAGGCTGGAATCGATGAACGGTTTCTTGAGCCGTATGGTTTTTATAAGGCAAAAGTCAATCCGTCCATCAATGAAACGCTGCGAAATAAAAGCGACGGAAAACTGATTTTGGTGACTGCGATTACCCCAACGAAAGCGGGTGAAGGAAAAACGACCGTTTCGATTTCGCTTTCCGAAGGTTTTGCTCATATTCACAAAAAAGCGATTCTTTGCTTAAGAGAGCCTGCTTTAGGCCCTGTGTTTGGCATCAAAGGTGGAGCCACGGGCGGAGGCAAGGTCACCATCGAACCTCAAGAGGATATCAATCTTCATTTTACAGGGGACATGCATGCATTAACGAGCTCTATTAATTTGATCTCTGCGATTATCGATAATTCGATTTTCCAAGGGAATCCTTTGAATATCGATCCTTCTTCTGTCGTTTGGAAAAGGGCGATGGATATGAATGACCGCGCTTTGCGGGAAATCACCATTAGCGAGGGAGAAAAAAATGGAACGCCTCGACAAGATGGATTTATTCTCACTGTCGCAAGCGAACTCATGGCGATTCTTTGCTTGGCTAAAAACGATGAAGATTTTTTATCTCGCTTGGAGCGTATCGTCGTCGCTTATACCTTTGATGGTAAAGTAGTCACGGTGAAAGACCTTCGCTTGACGCATGCGATTATGCGTCTTATGAAAGAGGCTTTAAAACCGAATCTTGTTCAGACTTCGGAAAATACACCCGTCTTTGTCCATGGCGGCCCGTTTGCGAATATCGCGCATGGTTGCAATAGCTTAATTGCCACAAAATTAGCCCTCAAGTTAGCGCCTATTGTGATTACGGAGGCTGGTTTTGCCGCGGATTTGGGTGCGGAGAAGTTCTTGGATATTGCTTCTCCAATCGGTGAACTTCATCCAGATTTGTGTGTCGTTGTTGCAACAATTCGTGCACTTAAGTTACATGGTGGCGTTCCTTTTGAAGAACTCGAAAACGAAAACGTGGACGCTTTATCAAGCGGGATGAAGAATTTAGAAGCGCATCTATCGAATCTAAAAAAATATGGATTGCCGCTCATCGTGGCCATCAATCATTTCGCCTCCGATACGGAGAAAGAAACGGATTTTGTTAAGAATTGGTGCTCTCTCCATCATTATGAGTGCAGTTTCGTCGACTCCTATGAAAAAGGAGGGGAAGGCGCGATTGATTTGGCGGAGAAAGCGTTGTTCTCTTTAGAAAACAAAACAAGCCATTACGCACCTTTATATGATGTGTCTTTGCCTTTGAAACGCAAAATCGAAATCATTTGCAAAGAGATTTATCACGCAGGGGGTGTCGAATATAGCGAAAAAGCAAGCGCAGCAATCGCTCGCTATGAAGAAATGGGCTTCGGAAACAGCTATATTTGCATGGCCAAAACGCCGAATTCCTTGAGTGATGATCCGAAAATCCTTGGCGCTCCATCTGGCTTCACAATTCATATCCGCGATGTCGCCTTAGCTGCTGGAAGCGGATTTGTCATTCCTTTAGCGGGCAATATTTTGACAATGCCTGGTCTTCCGAGAATTCCTGCTGCCATAAAAATGGAGGATGAGCCATGGTAATTGATTATGGTTTATACGATGTCGTTGAAATGAAAAAAGCGCATCCATGTGACAAAAGAAGCAAGCTTTTTCAAATCGTGATGGTTGGAGCGGATATCAAAATCCGTTGCCTTGGGTGCGGAAACCTCATTCTTCTTTCACGCGATAAATTCAACGAAAGAGTCAAAAGGGTTGTATCCAAGAACGAAGGCCCATTAAAAATTTCATAACTTTTTTGGTAAAACGACAAAAATCCTCCTAGTAATGATTAGGAGGACTTTTTTATTTTCCATCTAAGTCATGTATCCAAAACATTTGGCACCAAGAAAGGGAAAGTCAACGCATTGGTTGATATTGATTTCAGCACACCAGAAAAAGGCTTATTCGCGATTATTGGGAAAAGCGGGAGTGGCAAAAGCACTTTGTTGAATCTTCTTTCTCTTTTAGAGAAGCCAACCAAGGGAAGAATCGATTTTCTGGGTCGCAATTTGTCTTCGTTAAGCGAAAAAGAAACGCTGTCTTTTCGAAATAGCGTTTATGGATTTGTGCACCAAAAGTTTAATCTTTTAGACGAAGAAGATGTTTTTTATAACGTTGCATTGCCTCTATTAATCCATGGTGAAAAGAGAAGCGTAATCGATAAAAAAGTTCATGCGTTGCTTAAGAAATTTTCATTGTTGAATTTAGCAAGACGCAAGGTAAATTCTTTGTCGGGCGGTGAAAAACAAAGGGTCGCCATCCTTCGATCCATCGCTAATGACCCGAAGGTTGTCTTTGCCGATGAGCCCACTGGGGCTCTTGATGAGAAAAATAGCGTTCTAGTGATGGAAACTTTAGCGGATATTGCTAAAGAAAAGCTTGTGATTTTGGTGAGTCACAACCAAAAGCTAGTGGATAAATTTGCGACTGACACACTCATCTTAAGCGATGGAAAAATCGTCAAAAAGAGTGGCAATAACGCAAAAAATGGTGGCAAAACTTTTCATTTCCCTCCCTTTCGTCGCCATTCGCCGTGGAGAAAGCCTCTACTTTGTAGCCATATCAAGAAAGACAAAAAGAAAAACTTCCTTTCTTTTTCCTCCACGAGTCTTGCCTTCGTTTTCCTTTTGTGCACGCTTGGTTTCATTTTTGGAAGTAATGATTCTTTAAATGAGGAAAAAGAAAAAACGCTTCTTTTGTATCAGGGAAGTGTCGTCAAGAAAGAGACGTATTCCTTAGAGAATTCGCCGCTTTCTCTTATGAAATCTTCGCGGCCTAATATTGAAGAGATTAAAGCGATTACGGGAAGCGGCATCAGCGTTCATAACGATTATTCCTATTTCTTTCCTAAAGAGTGCGCTTTTTCTTTAAAAGAAACTACTTCTCATGCCTCTTTTGAACCGATTTATGATCCCTCAATGAAAGAATTTGGCCGTGCATGGCTCAAAGAAGGCGTTCCTTTTGAAGGAGAAAGCATTTCGTTTTGCTTGGTGAATGACGCTTTTCAAGAGAAATTTAAGGTAACGATAGGGGAAACGATCCATGTCCCCCTTGAAATCAATCTTTCTTTAGAAAAGGAAAACGTCCTCGTTTCTTTGTCACAGGATTTCATCGTCTCGGGCGTTGTTCAGGAATTTGGTTTTCTGAATCTCCCTCGCGTTTATTATTCCTACCTTGCTTATGAAAATAAAATGAAAAGTACTTATCCGACTGACTCCAAAACGAGTCTATACGAAATCGTTGAAGAAGCGGAAGAAAACGAAGCGATTTCTTCCTATTCTTATTTGTTATATGCACATGATAAGGAAAGCAAAAAGAAACTCTTTTCGCTTGTGAAAGAGTCGGAAGGAAAAGAGGAAGGGATCTCTTTTTCCTCTTACGCTTTTTCACTTATTGAATCATTTTCCTCCCTCCATAGCGCTTTAGGGGATGTGCTCGTTCCGTTTTTGGTTTTGGGATTGCTTGCTTCTTCTTTCAATAGTGGTGCGATAGCGTTTTCTTCGTTTTTGGAGCGAAAGAAAGAAGCAGCGATTTTGACTTCTCTTGGCGCGCCTTTTTCCTCTATCATCAGTCTATATGCGAGCGAATCCATTCTAATCGCTCTTCTTTCTATTTTGTTCTCCATGGGGCTCTCTTTTCTTCTCCAAGCACCATTAAATTTCCTCTTATATCGT
>DBJG01000032.1 GCA_002296455.1 Caryophanales bacterium UBA782
GGATTTAATAAACCCATCGCACGGAAAGTAAAAAGATTGGTATTTGTCAAATTATCGTTTGCTTGCTTGAACTTCTTTGCTTGATATTCTTCCGCGTTATATGCGCGTATAACGCGAACACCATTGAGATTTTCTCGTGTTACGAGGTTAAGGCGATCGATAAGTTTTTGCGATATACGAAATTTTGGCATTACGACAATAACCAACACACTTAAACCAATGACAAGAGATAAGACCGCAATCACGGTAACCCAAGTAAGTGAAGCGCTTGTCGCATTGATCTTGCAAAATGCCCAAATCGCCGTAATCGGCGCGGAAAAAGCCATTCTCATAATAATAAGGAAAGCCATCGTAACCTGTTCGATATCGTTCGTGCTTCTAGTGACAAGAGAGGCCGTAGAAAAACGGTTGATCTCGCCTAAAGAGAAATGAGACACCTTATCATTGATTTCACGTCTAAGATTCGTGACAAATGAAGCGGTAATCGCACTTGCTAAAACCGCGATGACAGCGCTACAAAGGGTTCCTCCGAAAGCAGCAAGGAGCATAAATCCACCTTCACGCCAGATATTCATAACGGATGCATCGCGAATCGAAGCGATCATCGATAAGGAGTCTGGAGGGACTGCCCCGCTATTTTCTAAAATTTTGTAAAGCAAAGACCAATCGCCGCCGCTCGCTAAAAAAGCAGCGTACATTTCTTTCCCGAGTTTGTCGGGGTTATCATGAAGATTCAAATAATTAATCGCGCTGATGAGTGAAGATGAATAGTCCGTCATCTTCATCGTGCAATAAACTTGAAGGACCGTAAGCCCAACAATAATAGTAAGAAACAACCAATCGATTTTGCGGAATCTCTTCAGTAGTTTTATCATTCGTTTCCCTCCGCGTGCTTTTCAACTTTATATTAAGAATATAAGTGTTGAATTTATTGGGAAATAATACCTTCGAGGTTTTTTGAAGAAAAGAACTTTTTCCTCCCCAAAGAAATAGAACGCAAAATATGCGCTTGTTCAATCAAAAAAGCGGAAACCTGTTTTGCTGATTTGTCGATTCGTAGCGATATACGAAAGAAGAGAAATCGCTTTTGGCTTTTGGTTGAATCAAATTGGAAAATCGTTCGGAACGAAAACAAAGTTGAAAAAATTCTCTTTCACACAATAAAAACCATGGAATTTTTCAACGTGATTCGCCTTCAAAGTAACAATTCTCTCATCCTTGCCTTGAGCGATAAAAGTGATGGTTCCATCATCGTTTTTGAACGCTTCTATCACGCCCCAAAAGCATTTGTAACCTTTGAAAATTCCAACTCCTAAGGCAGCTATTACGAGAATCGAGCCGATTGTCACAATGGTTTTGTACAAAGCAAAGTCAAACTCTCTGAAATGAATTACGTTTGCCAGGATCAAAGAATAAAAAACAATCCAGCCCGCAAAATAACAAAGGCAAATCGCTAAATAAGGCCATCGTTTCAATAGAATAAGCTTGAGGAAATCTTTGTATTTTATCTCAAAACTGGATATCTTCTCGCTTGTGGTTGGGTTGAATGGCATTTAGCAAACTCCTTCTTACTAGGAACGCCTTGCAAAAGCGTTTCTAGCGTTCTTATTCTAGAATATTCAAGGAAAAATGCTAGCAAGAGGCGATTATTGCAGTGTTTTTGAACACTAACCGATGGATTGCCCACCAATTGCCAAACTCAACGCCTTTGTCTCTCCCTTAAAGAGGATTATTGTGATGACAACTGGGTCATCTTCTTATACTTTAAATGATTTCTCGCTATCCATTTCGATTTTACCTTTTTCATTTATGAACAGACTCCAACGCTTGCCGTTTTGCTAACGCTATGTTTGATCCTTGCGAGAAGAAAAAAAGCCACATTTCGGATGTGGCGTTATATCAAATGGTCGGGATACTCAGATTCGAACTGAGGGTCTTCTGCTCCCAAAGCAGACGCGGTAACCAAGCTGCGCTATATCCCGAGCGCTCGAATATTATCCTCATAAGCGAAGCAAAATACAAGGGCGAATTTCTTGAATGCCAAAGAAAAAGCCCAGCAACAATGCTAGGCTATATTTCATTGGCGCGCCAGACAAGATTCGAACTCGTGACCCACAGATTCGTAGTCTGTTACTCTATCCAGCTGAGCTACTGGCGCACATAGCTATCTTTCGACAGCATGCATAACTATAGTCATCCTTAAGACGAGAATCAACCATAGATTTGGAGCTTCCGGGCGGAATCGAACCGCCGGTCAAGGATTTGCAGTCCCATGCCTTACCGCTTGGCTACGGAAGCAGCGAACGGATTATATCACTCCATAAACCCACAAGCAATTATTTCATAGTCCTTTGAAAGAAAAAAGGTGGCCTAGCCACCTCTAATTCGCCTTTCTTTCTTTTAAACGATTCTTGCGAAGTCTTTTACTCGTAAGGCGGATTCCTAAATAGGCGCCCAATAGGCTAAGCGCAAGCGCACATTCGATAACAAGAACGATAATGACCCACGTCGGAACGCTTCCACTTTTCACGCTTTCCCACATTTTTAAGACATAGGAATTGTTCTCTCCATAATCTTCCATGATGCAAAGTTTGGAGAGTTCTTCTTTGGGCGGATATTGGGCGTAGAAAGCGCGTCCCACAGTAACCGTTTTATTTTCCCCAGAAAGCGACTTCCCCGTCACTTCTTCATAAGAATCACTATAGAAGATTGCGGAATTCTCATCGTAGTCTTCGCTAAGAGAGCCATTAAAGAAATAAGTTAAGTCGACTCTTGTCCATCCTTCTTCATCCGCGACTATTTCCCAGGAAGAAGTTTCTCCATTGATTATCGCCTCTGCATACGTGCTTCCGTTCATGTTTGCTTCGCCAAAGTTCACAATGTGGGTTTCTCCGTCGATTTCGATTTCCTTTTCGCCCGTCCCATCACAATAAACCTTTTCTTCATTTTCATCGTAATAGTAATCGTCTGCGGTCTCATCATAAGCGTAAATGGAATAGGCGCGCGGATCATACCACTGACGAACAAGTTCTAAAATATCGTCACCAGCGATAAACGGCGTGTAGCCAATGTAATCCATGTTTTCAGCAGCAATCGCGGGATCAGAAATGAAGTCGATGAATTTTTGGGCGTATTCTTGGTTTTTGCAAGTCGTCGGCAGAACCCAACCATCAAACCAGATGTTGCCACCCGTTTCTGGAATAGAATAATAAAGGGAGTTCCCTAACGTCTCGGCCGTATCGATGGAATAAACCGCGTCTCCGCTCCAAG
>DBJG01000064.1:0-123 GCA_002296455.1 Caryophanales bacterium UBA782
GAAAAGTGCAAAATTCTTTTGTTGACGGACCGAGCCCATACTCGCGTAAGCGACTCTACACGCGTAGAGCTTTCTTCAAGACTCAAAAAGGCTACTGCCTTATATAGCATGTTCAAAAGTGAC
>DBJG01000064.1:172-4132 GCA_002296455.1 Caryophanales bacterium UBA782
GCATGTTCAAAAGTGAGCCCCACGTTTTAGTGTTTGTCCGCAAAGCGACCGGGCTAGAACCGCCTGTCAATATTTCGACAATTTTATCGAATGGCGAGAACTACGAAGTGACATTCCCTGATTTTTATCTCACGCCACAAGAGAAATACGCAAAACGGCCAGATGGATTCTCTAGTCGTGACCGCATTGTTTTGGTAGGCAGGGAGGATAACGATCGCATCGATGAATCCGTTGAAAGTTTCGCACCACCCGTTACTGAAAAACCAGTTGTGAACGACTTCGCGGTTCCTTTCGATGAAAAGGATGCGTTTGAACAAATCTCTTTATTTGGCGAAGAACCCTTAGAGGATGAGGATAAAGAGACGATAGAAAAGATAAAAGAAGATACGAAAGTGGACGAGACAAAGGACCAAGCCGATTTTATCTCCCTTAATCCGCTTGATGAGGATGAATGATGCTTCGTCATTTTTTGCCGACATATGTAGGAAAAAACGTATTCTCAATATCCGCTTCTTTTTATGAAAGAATTGGAAAAAAAGCGATTCTTTTCGACCTTGATAACACGCTTGACCCTGTTAATGTGAAAGAACCTTCAACCGAAGTCGCGCAACTTGTTTCTTCTTTAAAAGAAAAAGGGTTTGCTGTCTATGTGGCAAGCAATAATACCGGGAGAAGAGTTTCCCAATATTGCGAAAAACTTGGAATCGAATCAACAAGTGGACTCTTGAAGCCATTATCTTACAAACTGAAACGATGGATCAAAAGTAAAGGCTATCTCTTCGATGAAGTCATTTTGGTAGGTGACCAAATCTTCACGGATGTTTTAGCGGCGAAAGGAGCGAAAATCGACGTCATCCTTACCGAACCAATTTCCAAAAAGGATTCTATCTTCACTTTTTTCAATCGGAAGATTGAGGGACCGATTCGGCGTAAAATAGAGAAAAGGCATTTGGTGCCAAGATGGGAGGAAATGATGCCATGAGCAAAGTAAACATCGTCAGAAGATGTTCCAATTGTGGATCGCTTCTTCAATCTGATTTCCCAGAAAAAGAGGGATATATTGAGAATAAAAGTCTTCTCGAAACTCCATTGGATAGGGTTTTATTTTGTGATAAGTGTTATATAGACGCTGGATTCTCTTTAAATTCCGACTCGTTAAAAGCGGGCTCCGATTTTCTATTGATGATGAAAGACGCGGCCGCAAGCGACGCACTTATCATCTATATCATTAACATGTTCTCTTTCGAATCCTCTTTCATCCCGGAGGTCAACAATCTCATCAAAGGAAACCAAATTTTGGTTCTTGCAAACAAACGGGATCTTTTCCCAAAAGAATGTGACGACAGGGTTCTCAAAGAATACGTTGCTCATCGTTTCCGGGTTGCTGGTCTTCCACTTACCGCTGACAATGTTTTGCTCACTTCTTTGGCGACATTCGGAGACAATGATTTGCTTAGCAAGGAAATCAACGCACGGAGAAAAAGACACGATGTTTATATTGTTTCTCCTAGAGGAACAGGCAAAAGCATGTTTTTCTCGAGTTTTTTATATCATTTCTCCAATACATCTTCTCGCCCCATCGAAACAAGTCCGTATCCAGGAACGATTACACCAGTGCTTCAAGTGCCGCTTGATAATTCATCAACTCTGTACGACACCCCAGCTCTTCCAAGCGATAACAATATTATGGATAAATTAGAGAAAAGTGTCGCAGACTCACTGCTTTTTTCTACGCCGGTAAAATATAAAAAGATTGTCATGGAGCCCAATATGGGCTTAGCAATCGGTGCTATCGCTTTCATTGAACTCTTATCCGTTCCGAAGAATGCATTTAAAATGGACGAGATTCACCTTTTCCTTCCACCGAATATTGTTCTTAAAAAGATTGGTTTATCGAAAGGAATCGAAAATGTACTTCCTAGATTCATCGATAAAAAGGGGTTTTTTCCAAAAAGTTCAATTGTCCGAACGATTAAAGACTTGGACGTATTCGACATTCAAATCGATGAAAAAGGGGACCGTTCCATCGGCATTGAGGGGCTAGGGTGGTTTTCCTTCTTAGGCAGAAAACAAGTGTATCGTGTTTACGTCCCCAAAGGCGTATCCGTCTATACAACGAGGAGTAAAATATTGACTTATGACAATTCTTCCAAAAAATAGAGCGTATTTACGCGGGCTGGGTACAAAAATCAAGCCTTCTCTCAATCTCGGAAAAAGCGAAATTGATGATTCTTTCATTCACGCGCTTGAAAATGCCCTCGTTGCTCATGAACTCGTGAAAATTCGTGTCTTACAAAATAGTGAGCAATCCGTCCATGATCTCGCGGAGGAAATGGCTTCCAAATCGAACTCTGGTTTAGTAGCGATTACAGGAAATATCATCCTTCTTTTCCGTCAAAACGAGAAAAACCCAGTTATTAAGCTCCCCAGATGAAAAATCGATTGCTGCTATATCCAGGACAGTTTTCTCCCGTAACGTGTTCAGAGATTCGTTACGCAAAATGGTGGAATCAATCTCTTGATGGAGAAGTTGTTTTTTTGCCGCTCGAAGAAGACAATAACGCTTCTTTTGAAGATCGCCTCCAAATGGTAATGGCCTCAATAGACAAAGAAGGGGGCAAAATTACGGCATCGGACTTTTTCGTAGGCAAGACCGTTTTAGAGCTTGTCAAAAAAGCCTCTTCATACGATTTGTACGTTCTCGAAGATTTCGATAATAAAAACTTGGTTCAAGCCTTTCTAAAAGCAGGGGTTCAAAAGAGTCATATTTGCACTTCAAACGATGAATCAAGTCCCATGTCATCCTTTTCTTTCCGCTCTCGGGAAAAAGACAATCGAAGCCTAAAAACGATTGATCTAAATGGAGAAGTAATCCATTACATTCACGAGAAAAAACTCTTTTACATCGACAAGGTGGCTAGTTTTTTGTCCGATAAGCGCTTGGCTCATAGTGAGTCTGTAGCGACTTTATGCTATTCCATCGCGATAAGCAATCAATTTGATAATCCGGGAAAGGCATATATTGCCGGTTTGCTCCACGACATCGGGAAATACGTTGATAGCAGACAAGCTATCTCACTTATGAAAAGGAGGTATGATGAATTCTTATCCTATCCAGAATGGGCATACCATCAATTCGTAGGGGCAGTACTCGCGAAAAAAGAGTTCCACATAGAAGATAAAGAAATTATCGATGCCATCTGTTACCACTGCACGGGAAAACCTGCGATGTCGCCACTTGGTGAAATTCTCTATAGTGCAGATAAAATCGATCCATTAAGAGGCTGGGACAGCAATCTTTATATTCAAGAATGCAAAAGAAACTATCATAAGGGCTTCCTTGAAGTACTCAAAGCGAACCGCTTGTATTTAGAAAGCAAAACGAAAGGGCATGAAAGTGAATGCCCGTTATCGAGTGATTGTTATCGGTTTTATTTATAATAAAAGAAAGGAACAAATATGTATCCAAAATTAGTGAACAAAATTTCAAAGACGCTGAGTGATCACAAAATCGAAAAAATTGAGATAGTCAATTTGAAGCAAACGAATCCCTTCGCGGACTATTACATTGTGGGAACGGCTCTCAATGAAAGACAACTTCTTTCCATGGAAGACTATATCGAGGAAGCAGCAAGAGAAGCAGGGGTCGAAATTCTTCGAAAAGATGGCAGTGGAGAATCGGGTTGGATCGTCTACGATTGTGGTGATGTTATCGTCCATCTTTTCCTTGCTTCTATTCGCGAGGAAATCAATCTAGAAGGACTACTTCAAAAAATACGAGAAAAACAAATGAAGAAAAACTAGTTTTTAATAAAATTAAAGTTATATTTTTTGTTTTTAAAACACCACATTTGGAAACAGTGGTGGTTTTTCTTTTTTTCATTCGTCAAGTTTCTCCACCATTGAAAATAGTAGTAGAAGCGGTTCAAAGCGTTGCAAATCGTTTTAAATAAATTAGTG
>DBJG01000064.1:4187-7528 GCA_002296455.1 Caryophanales bacterium UBA782
GTTTTAAATAAATTAGTGTTTTTATTTTCCTAAAATCAAAAACTACTAATTGTGACCAAAAAGCATAAAAAACAAGCAACTTCGTATAATGTATATTATGTTAAGTAATATATGCATTGTATACTTGTTTACGTTAGTTTTTATCAAATTTTCACCGAAGTAATAATCTCACTAAATGTGGAAAACAATTGTTTTTCCACATGAAATCTAAACCTACTAATTAACGGCTAGATAAAAGACTTTGTTATTGTTAAGTAATATTTTTTTGGAAGAGCGAGAATAACCCTTCTCACACGCCATTTTTAATCTGAATAATTCGAATTCGATTGAACCGCCTTGGTTCTTCCCATTCCGTTTTCCATGCTTAAATTTTACATCAAGCATCATAATATTAAAGTCTTGTATTTTATTAATTTATACGTATATAAACTTCGTCCCTATTTTTAAGCCTTTTTGCTTTCGAATAACCATGCAAATAGTCTCGCGTGCAACAAAAACTAATTCCCATTTCTTCTGTCCATCGAGTGTCAATGAAATCAATCCTTTGGTTGATTGGGTTATGGCTCTATTTGACTTGCTCTATCGCAAACTGTTTTTTAACGAAATACAAAAGAACGTCAATAAGCATTACTAGAATAATTGATATCAGAGAATACGCAATGACTGCGTCCATTTCTACATAAGACTTTGATATCGATATTAAAGTACCGATTCCTTGATGACCGGCGCTTGTGCTGGATATGACTTCGCTCATAATCGCGACTTTAAACGACAGGCCAAAGCTCTGCGTTACCGCCAATATCACATAAGGCAAGGAATCAGGAAAAATTACTTTTGCAACTGAATAAAAGCTTTTATGTCCGCCTCCGTCAATGTCTAACGCATCCTTTATCTCCTGAGATTCATTCTGGACTCCGCTTCGAAAGGCTTCGTAAATAAGAGGAAAGGCAACAAAGAAAACTAAGAACGATGGAATGAAATCAGGAAAACCATCATATTGGAAAAAAATACCGATTAACACAATCACGGCAGCAGCTGTCGGCATTACTCTGCAAATCACGACAAACGGTCTAAAAAAACTATCTACGTATTTATATAATCCACCAAGTGTTCCTAGGATCATCGCCACGATAAATGAGATGAGCCACCCTAAAAGAACGCGTAACATTGTCCAACCTATCGCAAAAAATGTTATCCCTGCTTCTTTTGTTAGCAATAGCCCTAGTTTTGAAATGACTGGAACTGGCCCAGGGAATAAATAATTACCATCATGTTCCAGCAAAAAAGAAACCAGTATCCAAATACCAATAAGAAAAGCGAACCCCGCAAATTCGAAGAGCGTTTCGAAGAAAAGAGTTCGCTTGGTTTTCGTCATGGATAGTTAACACACCACCGTATTGTCATAAAAATAGTTCGTCACCGAACGTTTCGTCTCCTAAGGCTTCCGCAAAAGAATTAGCGATTTGCTTGTTGTTAGCCTTTTCAGAAGAAATGAAATTCATTTGGTTCGCGCCATCTTTTTGGAGCTTTGTAATCACATCCGCATTCGCGATTCCAAATCGCTCCTTCAATTTTGTATTGTGGTTATCGCCTGGCTCATACGCATTAAAAGACGCAACAGCTTTATCTGGATTTGCGATGAGCGTGTCTTTCGCAAGGCGCGTCCTTGTTAAAAAAGCGTTGATTTTAGCTTTATAGACAGCGTATCGTTCGGTATTCACAAACAAAGCGCCACCGGGGATTTCTCCATAGCCAGCTTTTTTCCATTCATCCTGCAAATTGTAGACGATGTGAAGCTTATCGCCAAGTTTTTCCTTCGCGGTTTCTAAAGCAGGCTGAGCGACGACGTGATAATCGTAAGCATCGCCGTTGAGCATTAAGATCTTAACGACATCGGAAACACCACTTTGATAATCAATGTTATTCCCATCCCATCCCCAGGAAGCGGCAAGTTTTCTAAATGATCTTGACGCATTCCCAGTTTCCACGAAACTATTGATCTTTGCATTGGAAGGGAATTCTTCTTCGGCTGTATGCTTTGTGCTCACAACATAAAACGAACCGCCTGTAATCCAGTCGGCAAGTTTGTATTTCGAGGACGTTCCTGCCTTTTTAATTGTATTTAAACCAGATACCCCGTCGAAAACAACCGCATCATAGTTATTCGTCAATAAGCTTGGCTGAACGGCATCGCCAGGATTGCTACTAGATATCCAATTTCGATTATAACCATCTTGATAAAAAACGAGTGATGGCGAACCGGTTGGACTAATCCATTTCACTTCGTAATTGAAAACGCTCGACGAAGAAGAGACCGTCCCTTGCAAGCCACAGCTAGCTAGCGTAAGGCAAGAAAGTCCAAAAAAGAGAGCTAGATTTCTTTTTTTCATTCTTCTTCCCCCTCAAACAGTTCTTTTATCGGATCGCCGATCAAGTTGTTCGGCTTAGTGAGGTTGAAATTTGCTAGTACGCTCGCGCCAATATCGCCAAACGTTCCCCTTTCTTCTAAGTAAGACCCATTTTGGATAGACTTGCTATACATAAGAAGTGGGACTTTCTCTCTAGTATGATCGGTGCCAGTGTGGGTTGGGTCATTCCCATGGTCCGCGGTAATCATAAGCAAATCATCGTCTTTCATGATGGAAACAAGCTCACCGACGCGCCTATCGAATGCTTCGAGTGCTCTTGCGTAGCCAACAGGGTTTCTACGATGTCCGTATTCGCTATCGAATTCGACGAGGTTCACAAAGCATAAGCCAATGAAATCATCGCTTTTCGCTTGCTCGATTGTTTTATCCATCCCATCTTCATTCGAAATTGTGTGCACTGTCTTAGTAACGCCATAACCATCGAAAATATCGGAAATCTTGCCGATGCAAGAAGTCATATAATGATGGTCCATAAGTACATTCATATCCGTCTCATAAGGCGGTTTTAAGGCATAATCGTGGCGATTGCTTGTACGCTTAAAGTTCTCTGAGTTGGTGCCGATATAAGGACGAGCAATGACTCTTCCGACTTTCCATTCTTCTTTCATGCAAAGCTCACGAGCGATTTCGCAGCAGCGATAAAGCTCTTGAACGCCTGTAACCTCTTCATGAGCCGCGATTTGAAGAACGCTATCGGCTGAAGTATAGACAATCAAAGAATTCTCACGCATTTGCTCCTCACCAAGCACTTTGAGAATCTCTGTTCCGCTAGAAGCATAATTCCCGATGATTTTATGACCTGTTCTTTTTTCTAATTCATCGATCAGTTCTTTTGGGAATCCGGTATCGGTAAACGTTTTAAAAGGTTTTGTGGTTTTAATCCCCATCATTTCCCAATGACCAGTCATAGTG
>DBJG01000075.1:0-173 GCA_002296455.1 Caryophanales bacterium UBA782
GATACTAGTTTGTCTTTTTAAAAGCGATTTTTGATGTGAAATAATCGCTATAAAAGCAATAAGAGCCCGAATCGAAATCAAAAGTAACGGGGATCGATTCCCCGAGCATAATTTCTTTTTTGTATTGAATATCCAAAGAAGAAGGGGAATTACTCTTTAAGAACGAAATAGGT
>DBJG01000075.1:221-12309 GCA_002296455.1 Caryophanales bacterium UBA782
AAGAACGAAATAGGTATTAAGTTCTCTAAAACGTCAAGGTAGGCACAGTTATTGAGGTGTCCATTCATATCGCAAAGAGAATAAGAAGCATCAATTATCTTTTTCTCTCCTTTATCCTCTAGCCGCAAAGAAAGAGGGAATGCGATTTCCTCCCCAGTAAGTTCTCCGAAATCTTGAATGTCATAAGCAGAAGGAATAATCATAGAACGCGTGGATTCGTCAACAAGCGCCCAAACGCTCCCCGCACGGATGATTCGTTCGTTTTCATTGGAATAAACATCGAAATAGCGGGGGAATAATGGCCCTCGAGCTGGCGCGGCATGCGTTTCAATCCGTATCGTTTCTTCATAGCGGGGCATTCTAACGATTTCCGCGTGGTAACGGGCGACGACCCAGTGCAATCCTTTCTTTCGAATGAGCGAATCACCGAAACCGATGGATTCGAGATGATGAATGGCTATTTCTTGGAAGAGACGCAGCAATGAAGACAATCGACATTCTTTTTTACAATCAACATAGTCGGATTCGATGAGGAATTTTTCATGATAAATCGCGTTTTCCATGGCTCATATTGTGCACCAAAAAAGCATGAAAATAAACTCATTATGAAAACGAAGACAAGATATTTTCATGGTATCTTAGACAGTGTATAAGAAACGGATTATTGCCGTATCTCGGTTTACCTTTCCCCACTATAATAATGCACATGGAAAATTTTGTTGAACCTGGTTGGATTGAAGTCATTGTCGGTCCTATGTTCGCTGGAAAAAGCGAAGAGCTCATTCGCCGTTTGCGCCGGCTTGATTACGCACATAAAAAATATTTGGTGTTTAAACCAAAAATCGATAACCGTTATAGCAAAGACGAAGTTGTCTCCCATTTGAAGAACAAAGCAAAAGCGATTCCTTTGAAAGAAGGAAAAGAAATCCTTTCCTACGTCAAAGATGACACAGAAGTGGTTGGCATCGACGAAGTTCAGTTTTTCGATGAAGGGATCATCGATGTCTGTGAAGAACTCGCCAATCGCGGCATCCGTGTGATAGCGGCTGGCCTTGATACCGATTTCCGTGGGGAGCCTTTTCCTATCAGCGCTTCTTTATTAGCCAGGGCGGAATTTGTGACGAAGCTCACTGCAATTTGCGTTAAGTGTGGCGCGCCAGCGACAATGACGCAACGTATTATAAACGGTGTCCCAGCTTCAAAAGCCGATCCTGTCGTACTTGTTGGCGGGACGGAATCCTATGAGCCTAGATGCCGACATTGTCATCAAATTCGGAAGGATGAAAACGTTAAATAAAAAGCCGAGTTTAATCTCGGCCTTTTCTTTTATTTTGGCGAATCCGTTATTTTAAGAAAACAAGCAGTGCCTTATAGACATTTGTCACATTATCTAGCGGATTTTCGTTCGCTCTTTCACGCAAAGCGGAAAGCACGTAGGTAAATGAATCTAGGTCTATTTGATTCGCTCCAATAGTTGCAAATAGCTCCTGATAAATTGACTTTTCGTCTTCATCGCCGAGACCATATCCTTTTCGCTCATAATCCAACGCGTAAGAGATTTTTTCTTTCGCAACAAGATCGAGTGTGATGAAACCTTGAAGCATAGAAATAAGATCTTTTTCGTCTTTTTTGCTTGTTTCATAGGTTTTGAGAAGATTCCTTTCCTCTTCGTCAATGCTTCTTCGGCATTCCAAATAGGCTTGATAAAGCAAGTTATCCTTCGTTCCGAAATGGACATAAATCGTAGGCTCAGTAATGCCTAATATAAACGATATATCCTTTGTTGAAATATTGGACACTCCTCTTTTCGCGCCCGCTTGGATGGTGCGTTTGATGATACGACTATCAAGTGCTCTTAATGTTCTTCTTGCCATAGGTGAATCCTCCTTTCATCTGGGCATATTCATCATGACAACATTTTTTTGGGTTGCAATGGGAATTTAATGAATTTCATCACTATTTGGCTCTTTGGTGAATTCTTTTTGTCATTTTATTCGTAAAATTTATGACTATAGAACTCTTTATCATTTCTTGATTAATAGTAAAATATAAACATGATTGCATTAAGCTTTTTGACACCAAAAAAAGACGTTCAATTCCTCTACCAGGACTTCACCATTCGCCAAGCGTTAGAGAAAATGGAGTTCCATCGTTATGGCACCATCCCTGTCATTGAAAGAGCGACTGGACGCTATCTTTATTCTTTAAGCGAAGGTGATTTTCTTTGGTATTTAAAGGATAGAGGGTTCTCGCTTCGGGAGTTACAGCAAAAGCCATTAAGCGAGGTATCACCTTCTCGCGACATCCTTCCTTCTTCCGTTAACGCAGAAATGGATGACTTGTATTCTCTTGCAGTTCAGCAGAATTTTGTACCGATTTTGGATGATCTTGGCGTCTTTATCGGAATTGTCACTCGTAAACGAATTATGTGTGCTTATCGAGAGTTTCTTCAAGAAAATGAAGCGAGTGAGTCAAAAGAATAGTAAAATAAGCTAGTCTATGGAGAATAAAGAATATTTAGCGCTTGATATTTATAGCAAAAGCGAAGTGCAAGATGCTTTGACTTTTGCACCGCGCCTAGGCTGGAATCTCCATTCAATTCAAGATGTTTTTTCGCGAAGCGATATTGACCATTTCTCCTTTAATCCACACGAGAAAAGAACCTTTGTGACCAATGAACTCAACGGACTTACCTTCGATGAATTCGTACATGGGAAAAAGCCAACGCAAAGAGATAAAGAGAAGACGGAGACCCATGTCACAAGTTACACCAAAATTGTTTTTGAGCGGTCTGTGAAATCAGTTAATAGGGAATCCCTGATTGTCGAAAACAACTGGGTCAATCTTGTAAAGCTTGAAAATCGTATTTATGAGCAAGGCATCAGCGCTGATTACTCCTCTTTGAGAGAAGAGAAAAAACGGGGAAGCGGCATTTTCGTTACCGGGATGATTTTCACTTCATTCGCTTTCGTTATTTGGCTTGCGTATTTTATTTTTCTTGCATCCGTTGGAACGATTGCAGAAGAAAACCAGGGACTGCTTCTCACAAAACTGGTTCTTCTTTTTTCCGCGATTGGCGTAAGCGCTCTTGCTCTTTTATTCCTTTTGCCTTCTCTTTTCGCTCTTGGTAGTGGCTCGCATTCTATCTTCAAAGCGGAAAAGAAAAGGAATGAAATGGCTTCCGATTACAAAAAAGTCATTGAAATGAAGCATGGCTTCGAACAAATGGCGTTGCATGGTCGCGTTCCTCGATTGAACCGTCTTTGGTATAAAACGATGTGTCATAGATATGGATTCGCCTATGCTAAAGACAAAAATCTATCGATAAAAAAATCGCCCAAGTGAGAGCGATTTTTCTCTATTATTTTTCAAGCCCTTCTAATAAAGCAGTAGCCTTTTCTAGCAATGCTGGCTCATAACTTTCGATGTCACCACGATCGATTTTGGATGCCAAGAGGGGATCGATTGCGATTTCATCAAGATTCCTCAATCCGTACTCTTTTGCGATTTCCTCGGTCTTTGGCTTGCCATATAAATAGATTTTTTCCTTGCAGTGCGGGCAAGTAACATAAGCCATATTCGTGATGATGCCAAGAAGAGGTACGTTCATTGCTTGACCCATCTTGACCGATTTTTCAACGACAAGCGAAACCAATTCTTGGGGGCTAGTGACGACGAAGGCGCCATCGACTGGTATTTGCTGAAAAACGGTAAGAGGGACATCGCCCGTTCCTGGCGGCATATCGATGAGCAAATAATCAACATCGCCATAAATCACATTCGAATAGAGTTGCGTGACAAGATTAGAAATCATCGGACCGCGCCAAACAATAGGATCGGTTTCGTCTTCTAATAAGCAGTTGACGGACATGATGTTGATACCACTATGGCTTTTTAAAGCGAAAATGCCTGTTTCATCACCTATGGCTTTATTGGCAATGCCAAATGCCTTAGGAATGGAAGGACCGGTGATATCGGCATCCATAATCGCAACGGAATGTCCTTTTTTGGCCAATTCTTTTGCCAAAAGAGAAGTGACGAGACTTTTTCCAACGCCACCTTTTCCTGAAATAACTGCGATCGTATGACCGATTTTTGTTTTGGGGTTCGGTTTTAATTTTTCAATCGGCTGATGGGAAGGGCAGTTTTCATCTTGGCATCCTTCGCAAGTGCCGTTTTTGCAATTTTGTTCGCTCATATTTTTTCCTCGAGGATTAATATAGCAAAACTTGAACTCGCTTGCACGGATAAGGCTTGACAAAAGGAGTATAGTGAAAGAGTTATGCTTGATGCGTTTATTGATGCTTTATTGGATTCTCTCAAAGTACTTGCCCTTGCTTTCTGCTTTTATGTAATTTTTTCTTTTTTTGAAGGAAAGATTGCGAAATTTTTAGAAAAAAGGAAGAAATTGGGACCTCTATTTGGAGCGTTGGCTGGTAGTCTACCACAATGTGGGATTTCCGTTGTGGGGAGCGATTTGTTCTTAGATGGTCATATCAGCATGGGGACATTAATCGCAATCTATCTAGCGACAAGTGATGAGGCTTTGCCGATTCTTTTCAGCGATTTTTCACACCGCTGGTACATTGGATTCGTTGTTCTATCTATCAAAATGGCTTTTGCG
The DNA here is from genome assembly GCA_002296455.1 of Caryophanales bacterium UBA782. GTDB lineage: Bacteria > Bacillota_I > Bacilli_A > RFN20 > CAG-826 > UBA4951. The sequence continues at coordinate 4,846 of DBJG01000075.1, forward strand.
TTTATCATTGGTTTTTCAGTCGATTTGTTGGCTCGAAAGAGAGTTGAAGAGGTCGAACATCATCTTTCTATTTGCTCAGAGAATGAAAACCACGATCATCGGGGGTGTTGCGGACATGAAGTGGAAGAAGAGTCTTCGCTTCACGGCCATCTTTTGCATCCTTTGTTTCATTCATTCAAAATCTTCTTGTATTGCTTTTTATTCTCCTTCCTTTTCAACGCTCTTGTTTTCGCGCTCGGGGGAGAGGCATCTATATCCTCCTTTCTCTCGAGCCAGTATTATTTATCTCCTCTTTTTGCGTTTCTTGTCGGTTTAATCCCAAGCTGTGCTTCAAGCGTTGTATTAAGCGAGAGTTATTTGTCTGGCATTCTTCCTTTTGGTGCGTTGCTTACTGGCTTATCCGTAAATGCTGGCCTAGGGCCTTTATATTTGTGGAAAAAGAAAGAGGGAAGAAAAGATGCAATCATTGTGAGTGCCATTACTTCTCTATCTTCTCTCTTACTCGGATATTTGTTTTTGTTTATTCCGATTTGCTAAGATAAAAAACGGAAATGAAAGAGATATGATTATGGAAAAGAAAAAGTATCGCCCGTATCGACGCTCTTCCTTAACCGGGGAAGACATCGATATGCTTCATGAAAGGCAAAGCGAGCCAGAGTCACGTGACGATAGTGGTAACTATCGCTATAAAGACCACATTGATGGCGCTTAATTCTTTTTGGCGATGGGCAAATGAAAGAGAGAAATCGCGTTATTTGCCATGAGGTTATGATAATAATGGCTAGGGAGCTTCACGCTATTGCGGAAATATTTTTCGTAAAGGGGATTGGCCAATGTATCCAACCCATCCACAGGGTTATCTGTGCCAAACATAATGCGGTCTTCGCCAACATTCAAGAGCACTTTCTTCGCATTTTTAAGTGGGACCCATGCCGTATCGGCATAGAGGTTATTTGCTTTTTGAAGCAAAGAAATCGCTTCGATATTATCGGAACAAAGTTGGAGATGAGCTGCGACAAAAGATAGGTCAGGATTCTTTAAGGCTAAAGCAAAAAGCATACGGATATCGCTATAGGGATCACTTGCGGTATGGAAAATAAGAGGCAATGAGAAATGACGCGCGAGTTTTAGATAAGGAAGCAAGCGTTTATCACTGATTTTAATCCTTGATTCATAAGGATGGACTTTTAAGGCGTAGACGGAATTACGATTCTCATCGATAAACGAATAAAGCGCGTCGTCCACTTTTTCAAAATGGGGGTTGACCCACACTGCACAGCCAATTTTATTTGGATACTGCTTTACGAGACGAAGCACTCTTTTTGCACCGCCAATTGCGCTAAGCGCCTTTTTGTTGCGCTTCCCATTATCCCAAAATTCACTACAATCGCAATCACTAACCAAAGCGTAATCAATGCGATATTTTTTCATTGATGAAAGGAGGTTTTGAACGCATTCGTTTTCCGTCGGCCAAGAAGCAATATGCGCGTGTGCGTCAATTCTCATTCGTTTTACCAAGGCGAAGAATCTTTGCCTTTACGACATCAAGCGTTTCTTGATCAATGCCCGTTTCTTTGTTGTTATCGAAAACAAAATCCGCGACAAAGCGGGATGGTTCCACGTATTTTAAATGCATCGGTCTTACCGTAGCGAGATACTGAGAAATCACAGAATCGGCCGTTCTGCCTCTTTCTAAGGTATCGCGACGGATTCTTCGCGCAAGACGAATATCGCTATCCGCTTTAACAAAGATTTTATAATCAAACAAGTCTTCAGCCTCATCTAAATACAGGGTGAGAATTCCATCGATAATCACGTATTTTGTTGGATGATAGGGGATAGAAGAAGGTAAACGCGTGTGGGTGACGAAATCATATTGAGGAACTTCAACGACTCTATCCTCTTTAATGCGCTTCAAATGTTCGATGAATAAGGTCGTATCCAATGTGAAAGGAGAATCGTAGTTGACCTTGCTTCTTTCTTCGACGCTTAAATGAGATTGATCGCGATAATAATTATCGAAAGAAAACCGGCTTGCATCTTTTCCGATTGTTTCCACAAGTGCGCGTGCGATGGATGTTTTTCCCGAGCCGCTTCCGCCGCCCAATGCGATGAGTATTGCCATATGTTTTCCTTCTTTTCCTTGCGTCAGTGACGAATATGTGTAGAATAATCCTTGCCTAATTGGGGTGTAGCCAAGTGGTAAGGCATCGGACTCTGAATCCGAGATGCACTGGTCCGATCCCAGTCACCCCAGCCAATCGAGAATTGACCGGCAACAGTGCCGGTTTTTTGTTTACGCTTTTAGTAATGCGATGACGATTTCAATCATCTTTTCGAAATCGCGCACGGAAAGGTATTCAAACCGTCCATGATGATTATAAGATCCAGTGCCTAAATTCGGGGTGGGGCAGCCCATAAATGAGAAAGAAGCACCATCGGTTCCGCCACGAATTGGTTTATGCTTCGGCTGAATTCCCAAGGAGCGATAAACCTCCTCTGCGTGTTTTACGGCGCGGTCGTCTTTTTCTAGCACTTCATACATATTGCGGTAATCGTCTTCGATGACAAGGTCGATAGAAATACCGCGATACTTTGCTAAAAGCGTGTTTTTTGCTTCGCTAAACTCCTCTTTTTGCTCTTCTAACTTTTTCTTATCATGATTACGGATGATGTAATGCATTTTGGCTTCATCGACTGTCCCAGAAGCGGAAACGAGATGATTGAATCCTTCATGCCCATCCGTAAGCTCAGGTCGTTCGGTTAAAGAAAGAAGGGAGTCGAACTCACCCATGAGGCGAGCGGCATTAACCATCTTGCCTTTTGCTTCACCTGGATGAATCGAGACACCATGTATGGTAATGTCTGCGTGAGAGGCGTTGAACGTCTCGATATCGATTTGGTCGACATAATCCCCATCAATTGTATAGGCATAATCCGCGCCAAATTTTTCTTTTGAAAAATGCTCAGGTCCACGTCCAATCTCTTCATCAGGAGTGAATAAAATCGAAATTGGATGATGTTTGATTTCCTTATGCGACACGAAATAGGACAAGGCGCTCATGATAATGGCAATGCCTGCTTTGTCGTCGCCCCCTAGAAGCGTATCACCACTTGTGACGACGAGTTCATCTCCGATATGATTTGCCAAAGAAGGGAATTCTTTTGGGGACATCGAATAGGAGCCATTTAATTGAATGACGCCTCCATCGTAATTCGTGATAATTTGCGGCTTTACATCTTTGCCAGAGCATTCTAAAGCGGTGTCGATATGGGAGTTGAGACCGATTCGGTCAAGACCTTTCTCGCCATCGACATGGGCGTATAATCTTCCGTATTCGTCGATTTCTCCATCGATTCCCATTTCTTTTAATTCTTGGAGAAGAAGCCGAGAGAGAATTAATTCTTTGTTTGCACTTGGTGTAGACGAACTTGTGTCATTACTTTGCGTATCCACTTTTACGTAGCGGAGGAAACGTTTGAGGGATTCCGTCATTTTTCATCCTCACTTTCGAACGCATTGTACTCTTCTTCGCGCGTGTACGCTATAAGTATGCGTGATTGTTAGCAAAAACTAACTGAAATATTTTCTCCATACTTGCGATGCTTTCATTCGGAAATGAATCGGCATAAAATACATTCCGAATTGAGGAGTGTTTTTATGGAAAAACAAATGAAAGAAGGGGCGTTAAATCAGGAAGCCGCGACAACTATTCTTGAGGAGTATGAAAAAGATCCCAAAAATAAGGTCATCCGACACGCGCTTTCGCGAAATCCATTAAGCGAAGTGATTTATGATTCTTCTTCTTTACTAGGAGAGAACCCATCGTTCTCTATCGAAGTTAAAACGATGCCCGCGGCTAACCAAAAAGCGAGTGGTCGCTGCTGGATTTTTGCGGGGCTTAATGTCTTACGCGAAATTGTCAATAAAAAGCTCAATATGAGCAAATTCGAATTGAGTCAAAACTATATTTCTCTTTATGACAAGATCGAAAAAGCAAACTTTGCTCTAGAATCAGTGATTTCCTTGGTTGATAGAGAACACGACGATCGCGTTTTGGCTCATATTCTTCACGAACCAGTGAGTGATGGTGGACAATGGGATATGTTTGTCAATCTCGTGAAAAAATATGGGCTTCTTCCTCAAAGCGCGTTTCCCGAGACTTTTCAGTCGAACAATACGCGTGAACTCGATATGGCGCTAAATGCGCGCATTCGTCATTTCGCTAGCGATGCGCATCAGTTATATCTAGTGGGTAGAACAAATGAGATTCGCCAAGAAAAAGAAAAAGCGATTTCGCAGATTTATAAAATGTTTTTGAACGCTTTTGGCGTGCCGCCGAAAGAATTCGTTTTCGAATACGTTGATACGAATGGAAAATATCATAATGAAGGCAAGTTTACCCCGCTTTCTTTCTTTGAAAAATATGTCGGGGAAGAAATTGATGAATATCAGTCTATCATCAATTCTCCAACGAAAGATAAACCGTATGGGAAAACTTTCACAATTGACTATTTGGGGAATGTCGTCGAAGGAAAACGCGTGACGCATTTGAATTTGCCGATGGAAAGAATGAAAGAACTTATCATCACTCAATTAAAGGACAACAAACCTGTTTGGTTTGGAAGCGATGTCTCCTTTTATCGCGATCGTCAGGGGATTGCCTGGGACGATAAAGCGCTCGATTATGAAAGTGAGCTCGGTTTTTCGCTTGAATTCGAGAAAGGAGACATGCTCGATTATTGGAATAGCGCAATGAATCACGCCATGGTGATTGTGGGTGTGAACCTTGATGAAAACGGGAAGGCAAATCGCTACAAAATCGAAAATAGCTGGGGTGAAGACAATGGCTTAAAAGGGTATTACGTCATGAGCAATACTTGGTTTGACCGATTCGTCTATCAAGCGGTGGTTCTTAAAAAGTATTTAAGCGAGTCAGAAAAAGAAGTTCTAGCAAAAGAGCCAACCCATCTCAATCCTTGGGATCCAATGGGCACTTTAGCGGACTAAATTTGCATTCTATCTCCGACTTTCCGATTACTCTATTATCTCGTATAATTAAGGGAAAGGAGGGTAATAGCGATGGCTAAAAAGTACCGCTGCACAGTTTGTGGACAAATTGTAGAAGTCGAAGAAGGCGAACCTTGCCCTATTTGCGGCGCCGATTTCTCGCTTCTTGTTCCGCTTTCGGAAGAAGAAAACGACAAATAAAAAACTACATCCCTTTTTACCAGCATCATTTGATAACTTCATGCGATAGATATTATCGCCTGTTTTTATTACTAAATAGATTTTCTTAGATAAGTGTCAAAGAAAGCGGTTAATAATGGATCTTCATATAGAGAACTTGTTTCATGATTCCAAGCAAACATCGTTCCATCAGCATAAGAAATGACTTCGTTTTCATTAAGTTCTAAGCCAATTAGATTCGTCTTTTTAACGTTTGCTTTTTTAAGGACTTCTTCGTCCGAAAGAAAAGCGTTGCCTCTATTTCCATCATAGTAGGATTCGCTGATCATGTACTTTCCATCTTTTTTTACGATGGAGTCGTTCCCCCATATAGCCATATCGCGTATCGCCTCGCTTTTGCCGAGTTTTGGGAGATTATAAGTCCATGTGGGAACATAGCCTTCCTTGTAACCGAATTCCTCATTGCCTTCTAGCGATAAGCCATATTCGTTTTTAAAAGAAATCCAATTTTGATAGGCAATTTTTGCTTCTTCGTTTCCTTCGTGATTCGGTGTTGCGCCATGAAAAAGGCGAACTCCTTCAACGTCGCAATCGAATAGGTAACTGGTCTCGTAATTTCCTGATAACGACAATTCTTTTAAATGGTGGCGGCTTACATAGGAGCAATCGCTGCAAGTGCTTCTAGAAAAACCGACGACAAAAGCTTTATCACCTTCATATAGGGCATCTAATTGTGATTTTGATACGTAAAGGACATTGCCGACTTGTAGGTGTTCTGACAAATAAATAGCAAGAGAATCGTATTTGCTCCCAAGCTCGCTTTCGTCATCAAATTTTGTCTGATACTTCAAAGACCCGTTTTCGAATATAGCGATTGTTTGATAATTTTTTGCTAAGTCCAGTCCAAAATAATTTTTCCCATCAAATTCAGCGAGGGCAAGATAATGAACCAAAAGGTTTGAATGCTTTACATATTTTCCCAAATTGCTAGCAATGGTAGACCAACAGATGCAATCTTCGCTTGTTCCGCGAACGATCACGAAGAAACTCTCTTTATTCTCTATGAAAGAAGATAGGTCACTATAAGATGTTTTCTTAAAAAGAGCGCTTCCTCTTTTTGAAGAATCATACAATTGCCCATAGGGGAGCGTAACAATCCCCGTTTCCTTCTTTTGCTCTACGCAGGAGCACAAGCAAATAGGCGCTAAGAGTAAGGGGATCAAAAATAATTTTTTCGTGTGCATAAAGATAGTTTAATCATCCTTGTTTAATGGTCAAGCAAGGCGTTCGAAACCGCTTCGATTGAGCCTCAAAAATAGTCATGGAAAAATGGTAAGAGACAAAACGCGAAAAAACTCTTTCGTTTTCTCCCAAAAAAATTCACGAGTTTTGAGAGAAGGAAAAGTCATTTTTGATAAGAAAGGGCCGAATAAAAGCCCACTTTTCGGTTCTGCGGTTTTTCGCGTCAAAAAAATCGTCAATAAAAATCAAAAAAAGTTGTTGATTTTATTGCGTCTTTGTTCCATATTTTTCGCCGTCAAATAATCCTGCTCGTTTTGAGAGGGTGAGCTTGGCATTTGTTGGTTGTTTCTTTAGAGAAAGGGAGGCAATACGATGGACGCTAATACCATCATTTCGTTACAGCATGTCCGTAAAGAGTTCGACGGCGGCAGTTTTGTGGCCGTTGAAGATTTTAATTTGGACATCAAAAAGGGAGAATTCGTAACACTCCTCGGCCCATCCGGGTGTGGAAAATCCACAACGCTCCGAATGATCGCTGGTTTCGACATTCCGACGAAGGGGAAAATTCTATTAAACGGGAAGGATATCACGACGCTTCCACCTTATAAGCGTCCGATCAACACGGTGTTCCAGCATTACGCTTTATTCCCATATTTGGACGTCTATGACAACGTCGCTTTCGGTTTGAAGATTAAAAAAGTGCCTGTGAAGGTCAAAAACCGAAAAGGGGAAGAGGTCACGAAACTTAGACATTTAAGTGCGAAAGAAATTGACGAAAAAGTTGCAAAGGCGCTTGAAATTGTCGATTTGAGCGAGATGGAGGATCGTAACATCAATACTCTATCTGGCGGCCAGCAACAGCGTGTCGCCATTGCGCGCGCCATTGTTTTGGAGCCAGAAGTCCTGTTACTCGATGAGCCTTTAAGCGCATTGGACCACAAAATGCGCAAAGACATGCAAATCGAATTAAAGGAAATGCATAAAAAACTTGGCATTACCTTTATTTACGTCACCCATGACCAAGAAGAAGC
>DBJG01000075.1:12365-13386 GCA_002296455.1 Caryophanales bacterium UBA782
TCACCCATGACCAAGAAGAAGCATTGACCATGAGCGATACCATTGTCGTCATGAGCGATGGTGAAATTCAGCAAGTTGGTGCGCCAGAAGACATCTACAATGAACCTGTCAACGCCTATGTCGCGGATTTCATTGGCGAAAGCAATATCTATAACGGAACGATGGTTGGGGAAAAGAAAGTTCATTTCCTCGGCGCGAAATGGGATTGCGTCGATAATTTCTCACTTAACGAGAAAGTCGACGTTGTCATTCGCCCAGAAGATGTGCTTCTAAGTGAAACAGAAAAAGGCAATATTGCGGGTGTGATTACGAGCGCTGTTTTCAAAGGCGAAGATTATAGCTATGTTATTGAAATCGGAAAAGCAGAAATGACTTGTCGCGATCATAAAGCGCGGAAAGTTGGGACGAAAGTCTTTATTTCCGTCGACCCTGAGAACCTTCAAGTCATGCATAAAGACGTAACGCAAAACGTATGGGGCGAGTCCTTTATCGATAAAGATGGCCACGTTTATATCGGAAGTGATGCTTTCGAAGCGGATTTGACGCAAATCCTCAAAGGAAGCGTCATGAACGAAGATGGCTTCTTATTCGACCCGAAAACGAAGAAAAAATACGATTTAACAGACGCCGAGATTGTTCTTTCTTGCGATTTCGAAGCGATTAATTTGAGCGATGATTTGTCTACTGGTAAGGCACAAGGAAAAATCATTTCCAGCGTTTATAAAGGCGATCACTATCAATACATCATCCGCACGGAAGAGGAAGAGGATTATATCGCCAATTCCCCATACGAATGGAACCTTGACGATGTCGTGAGCGTCGACATTGCCAAAAAGAGCTTCCGCGTGAAACTCAAAAAAGATATTTCCAATTATGAAGTCAACGACTAAAGAAGAGAAGAAAGGGCGTCTTGCCTCCTTCTTTGCCTTAAAAAGGAAGAACTTAGCCATTCCCTACGCTCTTTTCTTGGCTTTGTTCGTCATTATCCCGTTATTGCTCATCATCTGGTATGCGTTTACTG
>DBJG01000075.1:13435-13577 GCA_002296455.1 Caryophanales bacterium UBA782
GGTATGCGTTTACTGACACAAATGGGAATTTTTCGTTTGAAGCGATGAAGAGCTTCTTCGTAAGCGCAAGCAAGTGGAGCGTGCTTCTTATGTCACTATTTGTCGGATTACAAACGACACTCATTTGCTTGCTTCTCGGCTA
>DBJG01000008.1:0-5429 GCA_002296455.1 Caryophanales bacterium UBA782
GGAAAAGTACCTTAATCAACAATCTTGCTGGGAAAAGCATCGCGATTGCGGGGAATCGCCCTGGTGTGACGCGTGCGGAACAATGGATCAAACTCCCTAGCGGATTCATTCTTCTTGATACGCCAGGGATATTGCCCATGAATTACGGCAACCGCGATGAGGCGATTCGTCTCGCCTTAACCGGATCGATCAAAGAAGAGGTTTTGCCCATGGACGATTTATCCTTCATTCTTTTAGATTATCTCCGCGAATATTACCCGCAAATCCTAAAGGAACGTTATGATATTTCATCCTTATTGACGTTCAGCAACGATGACGTTTTAACGGAAATCGCGAAAAAGAAGGGGTTTTTGTTACGAGGCGGAGAAGCAGATAGAAGCAAAGCGGCATTAACGCTTATAAAAGAATTCCGCGATGGCGAATACGGGCCCGTCACTTTGGAGAAACCGAATGCTGAAAAAAGAATGTGAATACTATGACGAACAAACGCATTTAATCGTCGGTGTGGATGAAGCGGGGCGGGGCCCTCTTGCAGGCCCAGTTTATGCAGCAGCAGTTCTTTTCCCTCCCTCCTTTCATGATGAAGCAATCAACGATTCCAAAAAACTGAGCGAAAAGAAACGGGAAGAGCTTTTCTCTTTAATTACGGAGAATGCGCTTGGATACGGAATCGCTTCCATGAGCGCGGATGAGATTGACGAATATAACATTTATGAAGCGACTAAACGATGTATGAAAAAGGCGATTTCTCAAATCAAAGTTCCCTACGATTTAATCATCACCGATGCGATGCCGCTTCAACTGGATGTAAGAGTCGTTCCTATGATAAAAGGGGATGCTCAATGCCTAAATGTGGCCGCCGCTTCCATCTTAGCGAAGGTTTCGCGTGATCGTTACATGGAAGAACTTGATAAAAAATATCCCGAATATGGTTTTGGCAAACATAAGGGATACGGGACAGCTTATCATTTAGAAGCCATTAAAACATACGGACCCATCGAAGGAATTCACCGGAAGTCTTTTGCCCCGGTAGCGAATTATTACAAAGAACAACTAAAATTGTTTTAATTTTTTTGGTAAAACGCCTCTTTTTTGTCTATAGATGAGTGGAGGCGATTATGAACGCAAAAGAAATACTTATCTACTTATCCTTTTTATATAAAGGGAACGCCGAGACGATGCTGAGCCACATTCGTAAGAAAGTGGAGGTGAATCCGCGAGAAGTTGAAGAATTCGCTCGGAATGTCAAAGAACCATTTTTCACGCTACTCGATTCAATTTATCCTGAAGATTGGAAACAATTATTTCTTCCGCCTCTTGTAACTTTTTACGAAGGAGATATCTCCTTACTCAAACATTTGGAACGCTCCGTGACTTTTGTTGGTAGCAGAGACGCAAGCAAAGAAGGGCTTTCTTTAGCGCGTCATTTTGGTAAAGAACTCGCACAAAGGAATGTGACGATTGTAAGTGGATTCGCTCGCGGAATCGATACGGAAGTGATGCGAGGGGCGATGGAAGGGAATGGGAAAATCATCGGTATATCTGGAGCTGGGATTGATGTTGATTACCCTTCGTCCAGCCGCGATGTTTATGAATACGTCCGTAAACGCGGTTTGCTCTTAAGCGAATATCCTAGCGGTGTTGCACCAAAGCCAGAACATTTTCCACGCCGCAACCGCATGCTTGCTGGAACTGGCAAAATCGTGATTGTTGGCGAAGCAGAAGAAAGAAGTGGCTCTTTAATCACGGTGTCCATTGCCACCAATTTAGGGAAGGATGTTGGTTGTCTCCCTTCGATTCCGTGCAAAGGAAGCGCCTGTAACGCCTTAATTAAAGATGGAGCTTTTTTGATCGACAAGGTGGAAGATATCCTTTCCCTTCTTCCAACCGAAAAATAATTTCCATCCCTTATAAATAATAAGGTTATTTATATAAGGAAAAAGCCGTTTCACCTCTATTGACAAGGGCAAACTTACTCACTAATCTTCTAGGGCGCAAGGGAAATAATAATGAAATTAGTTATCGTTGAGTCACCAAAAAAATGCGAAACCATTGGCCATTATCTTGGTAATGATTATAAAGTCATGGCTTCTCAAGGTCATATCCGCGACCTCTCTACAAAAGGAAAAGGAGGGCTTGGAATTGACGTTGAGCACGACTTTAAACCCGATTTCAAAATCACCCCGAATAAATACCCAATCGTCCGTGAACTTGAGAAAAATGCCAAAAAAGCGGACGAAGTGATTCTTGCAACAGACCCTGATCGCGAAGGAGAGGCGATTTCCTGGCATCTAGCGAGCGTCTTGGGCCTTGATGTTGTTTCGACGAAACGCCTTCAGTTCCACGAAATCACTAGACCTGCGATTTTAGATGCTCTTGATCACCCAGGGCATATTGACATGAACCTTGTTTATAGCCAAGAGACGCGTCGTATGTATGATAGAATCATCGGATTCAAATTATCGAGCTTGCTCCAGAAAAAGATGGGTTCGAAATCTGCAGGACGCGTTCAAAGCGCAACGCTGAAAATGATTTGCGACAACGATGAGGAGATTCGCTCTTTTGTTCCCTCGGAATATTGGACGATCGAAATCACCGTTCAAGTCGGTGAGAAAGAACTAAAGCTTGCTTTGGACAAGGTGGATGGAAAAGCCGTCACAATTTCCTCAAAAGAAGAAGCGGATAAAATACTTGAACGTATCGGCAAAAGCATCAATTTGGTGTCGCTTGAAACGTCGAAAAAAACGATTGCTTCCAAATTGCCTTTTACGACAAGCACGATGCAGCAAGAGGCATTCAATCGTTTTAAGTTTTCCACCAGCAAAACCCAATCCATCGCCCAACGCCTTTATGAAGGTAAAGACATCAACGGCGAACATGTCGGTCTAATCACCTACATGCGTACCGATAGTACTCGTCTTTCCCCAGATTTCTTTAGAAAGCATGCGGTCCCCTTCATTGAAGAAACATTTGGCAAAGAATATGTTGGGCATCTTAAGCAAGCCAAAAACAGCGCTTCTGCGCAAGACGCCCACGAAGCCATCCGCCCAACCGGAACACATCGTACCCCTGAGCTTGTTGCTCGTTTTGTTGACCCTGATGAAGCCAAGCTCTACCGCCTTATTTATGACCGCGCCTTAGCAAGCTGCATGAGCGACAAAATCGAAGAGGTTACGAGTGCGATTTTTGAAACAAATGGCCTTACTTTCAAAGCGAATGGAGTGAAGACCTTATTCAAAGGATACGAGGCTATTTATGGTGACTTTGAGGATGACGATAGCAAATATTTGCCACCTCTAGAAAACCACAAATCATATATGCTTCTTCATAAAGACGGAGAACAAAAGTTCACAAAAGCGCCCGCTCGATATAGCGAAGCGAAAGTAGTCAAACTTATGGAAGAAAAAGGCATTGGCCGTCCTTCCACATACGCTTCGACGATTCAAACGCTTCAACGTTCTGGCTATATCACGAGCAAAGGCGGAATTGTGACACCGACGGAAACGGGCTTACGAACCACTTTTGTCTTAAGCAAATATTTCCCGGAAATCGTTTCTAGTGAATATACCGCAAACATGGAAAAAACGTTGGATGAAATCTCCAACGGAGAAGAAACGCGTCTCGATGCGATGAACCAATTCTATGGCCCTTTCATGGAAAAATTCCAAGAGGTCGCTGAGAAGATGTATAAAGATCCCGCTCAAGAAACGGGTGAGATGTGTCCAGTGTGCGGCGCGCCTCTTGTTATCAAAAAAAGCAAATACGGGAGCTTTGTGGCATGCAGTAACTATCCAGCTTGCTCCTACATCCAGAAAAAGAAAAAAGAAGAGCCAAAGCAAACGGGCGAGATGTGCCCAGTGTGCGGAAAACCCCTTGTTGAGCGAAAGAACAAAAAAGGCGAGACCTTTATCGCTTGCAGTGGCTATCCAGCCTGTTCCTACATCAAAGGGCGCGACGAGAAAAAGAAAGAGACAGTCACATACACGGAAAAGGATTATGTCAAGCCTTGCCCAAGCTGCAAAACGGGACATCTCGTCCTAAAACAAGGAAAGCGAGTTCAGTTTTTAGGCTGCACGAATTTCCCCAAATGCCGTTATCACGAATGGATCACGGATAAGAAACCAAAATAATGGACGAGAAAAGAATTCAAATCATCGGCGGTGGCCTATCTGGTTCTGAAGCTGCTTATTATTTGCTCAAAAAAGGCTATGAGGTTTTTCTTTACGAAAGAAAACCACTGGTGAAAGACGGCGCCCACGAGAGCGAATATCTGGGGGAGCTTGTTTGCTCCAATAGCCTCAAAAGCAAAGAAATTACGAATGCCTGTGGCCTCCTTAAGAATGAAATATCGCGCTTTGGAAGCATCATGATGGAGGCTGCTTCTTTTGCAAGCGTTCCAGGTGGGAACGCCCTTACTGTTGACCGCGATTTGTTCGCTAAGAAAATTCACGAAACGCTTCTTTCTTTCCCTCAATTCCATTTATTGCGAGAAGAAGTGCTCTCTTTTTCGAATGTGCCAACTATTTTAGCAACCGGTCCGCTTACCAGTGGCCCTTTGCTCGAGAAGCTCTCACAAATCGTCGGAACTAAAAACTTTTCTTTTTTCGATGCATCTGCGCCTATTGTCGCGAAATCCTCCCTCGATTTTTCAAAGGTTTACTACAAGTCCCGCTTTTCGCAAGATGATGCCGCTTATTTAAATTGCCCTTTTTCCAAAGAAGAATACATTCGCTTTGTGGAAGAGCTTATTCACGCAGAGCGTGCTCTGGTTCATGAATTTGATACCCATTATTTCGAAGGGTGCTTACCGATTGAAATCATGGCGGAAAGAGGGATAGAAACGCTTCGGCATGGAATGCTTAAACCATTTGGGCTAGGAACGGATGAGCATCCAAAGCCCTATGCGGTCGCACAGCTTCGCCAAGACACCAAGCTAGGCGATTACTATAATCTTGTCGGTTTTCAAACGAATTTGACTTATAAAGAGCAAAAACGCGTTTTTTCTTTGATTCCTGGATTAGAAAACGCGACTTTCATCCGTTATGGATTGATGCATCGAAATAGTTATATCGATGCCCCAATTGCTTTGAATGAAGATTTTTCTTTAAAGAATAAACCGAATGTGTTCGTTGCGGGGCAGCTTTCTGGTGTGGAAGGGTATGTCGAAAGTGCGATGATGGGTATTTTTGCCGCCATTAACATTGACCGCAAAATGTCTGGAAAGTCATTTATACCTGTACCAAAAAATACGATGAGCGGAGCCTTGATTGACTATATTTTGCACGCGAATCCTTCTTTCTTTGCTCCAATGAACGCCAATTGGGCTTTATTCCCGAATTCCACGAAAGCCAATCGTGAATCGGTCGTCATAGAAGCTCAAAATGCGTTATCATCATATTTGGACGCAATCCATGAATAGAGCGGAAAGG
>DBJG01000008.1:5481-10377 GCA_002296455.1 Caryophanales bacterium UBA782
TAGATTACTTGTCATATCAAAGGCGCTTTTCTCCGCTTACGGTAAGCGCTTATCAAAGAGACTTAGATGAATTTTTCACTTTCGTCGATTCTTTAAGCATCACGTTTGAAAACGTCGACCACGGGATACTCCGCGCTTATTTAGCGGAGCGGATTGGAAAAGGGGTATCAAAAAGAAGCTGCCAAAGGAATTTGGCGGCAATTCGTGGCTTTTTCCGTTTTTGCGTCGACAAAGGATATTCTTCGCATAATCCAACTTTGGGTTTTCATAATCCAAAAAGTATGAAAAAGGAGCTCGATGTTCTTACAAGCGAACAAATCGATATTCTTTTTGGAGCGAATGAACGGCGAGAAGACGAACTCGCATTACGCGATTCAGCGATTCTGGAACTGATGTTTTCTAGTGGGATGCGGGCAAGCGAAGTTACTAAGCTACAAAAAAATGACATTGATTATGGAACGAGAATGATTCGCGTTATGGGGAAGGGACGCAAAATCAGAATGGTTCCTTTTAGTAGGAACGCCAGCGCGAAAATGAAACGCTACTACGATGAGCTTCGCCCAAAACTTGCTAAGCGTTATCGAAAAGGGCCTGTCCTCTTGGCCTTCTTTCTTTCAAAAAACGGAAATCCTTTGTCTGTTCGTGATTTGGAATTCATCCTGGATAACATTGAGAAAAAAACCGGTGTCTATTTCGGGACGCACCCCCATACCCTTCGTCATAGCTTTGCAACGAGTCTATTGGAGGGCGGCGCGGACCTTCGCTTGATTCAGGAATTACTTGGTCATGAGAGTTTGGACACCACCCAGGTATACACGCACGTGAGCAAGAAACAAATAAAAAAAGAATACGATGAGTTTTTCCCACGGCGGGACGATACGACCACAAAATGAAGTAATTTCCCTCTTTCTTTTGGACTTGGATTTACTCAAAAAATAATTTGCAGTTTTGCAAAATAAAACTTGAAATTTAAGAAAGTGCCATCGGTTTTTGCCATTTGTAAAAATAAATGGAAATTTCAAAAAATAAGCATTGACAATGCCTCTATTCCCTTGAAATTATCCCCATACGCTTTTCGAAGCGTGGGAGGATTTTTATGAAAAAGAACACAAAAGTGCTCCCTTTGAGTCTTATGGCAATCGTCGGTATTGCCATGTGCTCACGGGATGCAACAGTGGCTCCAACGAGACTTACACTTATCGTGGCGCCACAAGTGGAAGCCCAGAGAAATGGGCTCCAGCGACATGGAAAACCAATGAAGATACATTGGTCTCAGGCTATACGGAAATCGGCCTTGTCGATTACGTTTTAAACGCGGATGGGAATGGCTATGAAGTCGTACCTGAAATGGCAGCCGAAATCCCAACGGATATCACGTCTACTCTGACTCGCGAAGAAGTGGATAAGTATGATATGCAACTTGATGCGGACGAAGAGACCGGGGCCGAGAAATTATTCACGTCTGGCCAAAAGTGGCAAGTTAAGCTCAATCAAGCCGCCGTTTTCGAAGACGGAACCGTCATTAATGCCGATACTTATGTGAATTCGTTGAAGGATTTGCTCGATCCTGAGATGCAGAATTATCGTTCTGGTGACTATGCAAACGGAACTACCGCGATTGGCGGGGCTCTGCATTATTTACAAAGCGGCCAAACATTGCTTGACCAGTATATTGACGGAGATGGTTTTGCGCATGAAGGCACTCCATCGAAAGAAGGATGGTACTTTAATGCATATTCTTCGAATAGTTTCATGGGATATAGCTTTGCCGCATTGGCTGAATATCTAGATCCAGCAAGCGAAGCGGGGGAACTTGCAGCATCGCTTTTGGCTGACACTGAGACGTTTGGAACGGAATCGTCTCCGAAAAACGTTCGTATCGATAATAATGAAGCCCTTTTCGCCAAAATTTATGAAGTTTGTGACGAATATATGACTTTGTTCGGGCTTAGCAAAGACCTATTAACCGCGGATTTCGTGGAGGGTGATGTCGTAACAGCCGCTACCTATTCGATGGCGATTTGGTGCAGTCGCTATTACACTTACGATGAATATTCCTTCGATGGTGTTGGCATTGCCAAAGTCGATGATTACACCATTAATGTCTATTTCCAAAACCCGGTCGGCGATTTTTACGCCAAGCAGTTCTTCTCCAGCAACTGGATTGTCAAACAAGATCTTTGGGAAGCACTAAGAAAGCCTGTTGCCGATAGCGGATTGTATACCACGACTTATGGCACTTCCATGGACACGTATTGCGCGTATGGCCCATATAAGTTAGAAACGTTCCAAACGGACAAACAATTCAATTTCGTCCGTAATGATAAGTGGTATGGCTATAAAGATGGAAAACACGAAGGGGAATACCAAGTCGATCGTATTGAAGTCCAATATGTGGCAAGCGAAGACACGAGGCTCAACTTGTTCCGGACGGGAAAAATCGATAGTTATTCCTTACGAAGCAGCGATTTGGATATCTTTGGATCCAGTTCTCGCCTCCTTTACGAGCCACAGTCATACACGACGAAATTGACGATTAATAGCGTTTATGACAAATTGAAGGAACTTCAGGACGCCGACACAAAGGGCAATCACACCATTTTGGCCAATGACAAATTCCGCCAAGCTTTGTCCTTGGGGCTTGACCGCAAAACACTTTGCCAAACCCAAACGGCCGGTTGGCGCGGATTCGACGTTCCGATTAATTTCATGTATGTTTCTGATCCGGAGACCGGCGTTGCTTATCGCGATACCGAACAAGGCAAACGCGTCGTCACTGATAATTTTGGCGTGGATTCCGACGGCAAACCGAATTATTTCGGTTATGACGTTGCTGAAGCGAGAAAACTCATCGACGAAGCGGTCGCAGAAGAGACCTCCTCGAATAAAGAAGGACATTATGTCGAAGGAACACCCGTTCATCTTGTCTGGGAATCTTATAACGAAGGATGGAACGACATGGTCAACTGGGTCATCAAAGCCTATAAAGAGTTGATGAAAGGGACAAAATTACAAGATTTGTTCGATATCGAAGTGAAAATCAGCGGAAGCGATTACGCCGACCACATCATGGCTGGCTCTTGCGACTTTGGTATCTCCACATGGGGTGGTGCTCAATTCGACCCGTTCGGAATTCTAGAGTGCTACACCTATAGCGATCAAATGTATGAGCCATATCCTGTTTACGCCGATTCGCTCACCATTAACCTCAAAACCGGTGATTGGAATGCTGACAAGAACAAGGTTGCCGGTGAAGCAAAGGATATTGTCACGATGTCTTTGGGCGGAGATGGTTCGGGCCAAAAAGGAGGAAACTGGACCTATGAACTCAACACAGGTGCTTATAGCGCGGCAAGAGCGGATGCGACGACCCGTTTGAACATCTTAAGTGCTTGCGAATCTTATCTCGTTGGTAAATACAATTTTGTCACTTGGGGCGCCCGTCAATCGGTCAGTATCGAAAGCTACCGAGTGAGCGAAGGAACGAATAACTACGTTCAAATTGTTGGATTTGGTGGCATTCGAAAATTGAAACTTACGAAGAGCGATGCCGATTGGTCAAATTGGGTCTCTTCCAATCTCGGAAGCGATGGATTTATTGATTACAACAAATAAAACATTGCGATAGTCCATTGGGGAGGGTGGGGGAACTCACCCCCCTATCTCTCGAGTTGGGGTGGAACTTGCCCCGATTCGTGTTACTATTCTATTTATAGACGCCACATATATGCCCACGGGCTTGGGCCATAATCATCACGTTCCTATGGAATTGCCTGAGAAAGACGTTTTGGAAATCGATTATGTTACGTTATATTGCAAAAAGAATCGGTTTGATGTTACTGACCTTCTTTATCATTATGACGATATGCTTCGTGCTGATTCGCTTATTGCCAGTCACACCTTGCCGTTCGCAAGATCAAACCTGCATCTCAATTAACGCTTGGAGGGAGGCTCTTGGCTACAATAAGCCGATTTTTGTTCAATATTGGCTTTATATCAAGCACGTTTTCCAAGGCGATTTCGGCATTGGATTCACGATTTACGGAGGGAAATCGGTCACGGCGGTGCTCTCCGAAAAACTTCCGAGCACGATTTATTTGAACCTTTGGAGTTCCTTTATCGCCATTCCGATTGGATTAGGGTTAGGAATCATAGCAGCACTAAAGAAAAATAAATGGCAGGATCAACTCATCTCTATCTTGGTCATGCTCTTTATTTCCGTTCCAAGTTATGTTTATTGTTTCATTATTCAGTATATTTTCTGCGCGAAGCTCAAATGGTTTCCACTTGTCGTCAATAGCGGATACGATTTTTGGAGCCCAACTTTCTTTCATAGCTATTTCCCTGCGATGCTATGCCTTATCGTTGGCACGGTGGCGGGTCTTACTCGCTATACCCGCGCAGAGCTTACTGAAGTGCTCACGAGCGAATTCATGCTTCTTGCTAGAGCAAAAGGACTTACAAGAGGGCAAGCGACTTATCGCCACGCGCTAAGAAATGCCATGGTTCCGATTTTCCCAATGATTCTAGGCGAATTCATTTCCTGTCTAGGAGGATCGCTCATCATCGAAAATTTCTTCTCCGTTCCTGGAGTAGGCCAGCTGTATTTGTCCTCCATCAATAACCAAGATTACAACTTCTTCATGTTCTTGAGCATGTTCTATGTCGGAATCGGCTTAGTGGCGGCACTCATTATCGATTTGTCCTATGGATGGGTCGACCCACGTATCAGAATGGGGGCGAAATAATTATGGAAAAGAAAGTCATCGATCCTCGCTTCAGTTTTGTGCAAAGCGATAAAAAAATCGTAGATGCGAAAATGGAAACCAAACGCATCGGCTTTCTTGCCGACGCGATGTATCGTTTCTCTAGGAACAAAGGTTCCATTGTGGCGGG
>DBJG01000008.1:10460-27198 GCA_002296455.1 Caryophanales bacterium UBA782
CCATCATCACCCCGTTTTGCACTGGTTATACGGCGACCCAAACGGATTCGTATTACACCAATTGCCTCCCTAAAGCTTTTGAGGATGCAGGCGGATTCTGGGACGGAACGGAAAAGCGCACGTTGGGTGAAGCGGAGTATTATCTCTATAATGAGGCAGGACGTGTTAGGGAAGTGTATAGCAAATACCGTTCTGGGGATGATTTCTCTGGCTTTACGACGAAATATGATGTCCGTTATGACACGTATGCCATCGGTGCAGTCAACCATACGTTGACTCAGCAAGAACTTGATTCCTTGCTTAAATACGATGAGGAAGTGACAAACGATTTCAAAGTCCTCCTTCCTCTTATCGACACTTCTTGGATTGATAGTGAGGGGCAAGATGAATCGATCGTTGAAAACGCCATTCGTAATAATGCGAATTACGATTATCGTTTTTATGCGAGAAGCAAACTTCCGATTCTTAAAAACGGGGAGCTCCAAAAGGCATGGAAAGTCGATAGCGAGGGAAATTATGTCTATTATGAGGCGACAGGATTAAGTGGCAGTGTTTATAACGTTCGCCTTAATTACGATAATTATTATTATTACCAGTTCGGGAATCGACCTGTTTTCGGATTAGGGAGTGATAGCGCAGGCCGCGATATCTTGACGCGATTAGCAGTAGGTGGGAGATTCTCTTTGCTATTTGCTTTCGGTGTGAGTGCGATCAACCTCATTATCGGCTTAATTTACGGTTCGATTGAAGGATTTTATGGCGGTATGGTCGATATTGTCATGGAGCGAATTACGGAAATCCTAAGCGAAGTTCCTTTCATGGTCGTCATTGCTTTATTAAAGAATTACAACGGTGTTTACTTCTCCATATCAGTGGTGGGGATGCTATTCATCGCCTTCGTTGTCACGGGTTGGCTTGGAACGGCAAGCACGGTGCGTATGCAATTTTATCGCTATAAGAAACAAGAATATGTTCTTGCAAGCCGCACCCTTGGAGCGTCGGATGCACGCTTGATATTCCGCCACATCCTCCCGAATTCCATCGGCACGATTGTCACAAGCAGCGTGCTTATGATTCCTGGCGTTATCTTCAGCGAATCCTCTTTAAGCTATCTAGGCATCATCAATTTCGATGCGGTGGGATCGACTTCCATCGGCACGATGCTCGCTCAAGGGCAATCCTCGTATACCACTTACCCCAACAATATCCTTTGGCCTGCTTTATTTATTTCCCTCCTCATGATTTGCTTCAACATGTTCGGCAATGGATTGCGCGACGCATTCAATCCACAATTAAGAGGTTCTGACAATGTCTAATATCCATGATGAAAACAAAATACTCTCGGTCAAAAACCTCCGCGTGAGTTTTTGGACGAATAACGGCACGGTAAAAGCGGTTCGCGGCGTTTCTTTCGATTTGTATCAAGGGAGAACGCTAGCCATCGTTGGCGAATCGGGTTCGGGAAAAAGTCAAACGTCTCGCGCGATAATGGGTATTCTTGCGCCGAATAAAATCGTGGAAGAAGGGGAAATTCTTTATGATGGTCGCGACATCCTTCGCTTAAAAGAAGAGGACCTTTGCTCGATTAGAGGTTCCCGCATCGCAATGATTTTCCAGGATCCCATGAGTTCGTTGAACCCCATTATGAAATGCGGCAAACAAATCACGGAGGCGATGATGCTCAAAAAGAAGAGCACTATCGCATTAAGCAAAAAGCGCGTTCGTGTGATTGAAAAAGCCTTGCTCGTAGTCGACCCTTCCAAGAAAACGCTTCTTGAAAAGATGAAGAAAGGGGAAGAAATAGATGCCTCTACTCTTTTCCCTTTAGCCCAAAAAGCCATTGAGAAAAACGAATCCGCGATTTTAGAAGCGAGTAAAGAAGCGAAAGAGTATCTTCTTTCTTTAAGGAAGAGCGATATTTTCACTTTAGAAGGGCGCTTCTTCTTTCTAAAAAAAGAACTACGAACCATCAAAGAGAAAGTCACCAGGATTGAAAACCACCTAGATGAGAAAAAAGACGATTTCGTTTTTACTTTTTTAATTACTCTTGAATACGATTTGCAGCAATACAAAGAAGCGCTCAAACGCGAAAAGAGAGAGGCCAAACGTCAGGCAAAGAAAGAAAAGCGCAAGGAAGCTAGACGAGAAGACACTCTCAAAGAAAGAGCTTGGGAAAGCGAAATCGACGTATCTTCCAAAGCGATTGTTTTACGGACTGCCAAATATGTCGATAGCTTTATCGAGCATCTTTCTACTCACTACCTTGTTAAGGAAGTGAACGTGATGGAAAAAGCGAATCTTCTCCTTGCTTTATGGCAAAGAAGCATTACTGATTCCCATATGAAAATCGATAAAAACGAGCTCAAACAAAAAGCAATCGAACTGCTTGGCGAAGTCGGAATCAAAGACCCCGAAAAACGCATTCATCAATACCCCTTCGAGTTCTCTGGTGGGATGAGACAACGAATCGTGATTGCGATTGCTTTGTCTAGTGACCCTGAGATTCTTATTTGCGATGAACCAACGACCGCGTTAGATGTCACCATCCAAGCGCAGATTCTTGACCTCATCAATAGCCTAAAAGAGAAGAGACATCTATCCGTTATTTTCATTACTCATAATTTGGGTGTCGTCGCTAATATGGCCGACGACATTGCCATAATGTATGCAGGAAAAATCGTTGAATACGGCACCGCGGATGATATTTTCTATCATCCTGCCCACCCGTATACTTGGGCCCTACTAAGTTCGATGCCTGATTTAGACACGAAAGAGAGATTGGATTCGATTCCGGGCACTCCGCCGAATATGATCATTCCGCCCAAAGGGGATGCCTTCGCGGCACGCAACAAATACGCCATGCAGATTGATTTTGAGGAAGAACCGCCATTCTTTACCATCTCTCCAACGCATAAAGCGGCGACGTGGCTACTTGATAAGAGAGCACCTCACGTGAAACCGCCCAAATCCGTCACGGACCGTATCGCGCGTTTTGCAAAACTCAACCGCGAACTCGAAACGAAAGAAAAGGAGGCAAAATCATGACGAAAAAAGATACCTCTAGTAAGTCAACGGACATTGTGCGCGTAGAAAAACACGCGCTCGTTCAAAACGCTTCAAAACGAGGAGCGAAAGAAGACGCTCCCGTGATTCTTTCCGTTCGCCATTTAAAGCAATACTTCAAATTCGGAAGTGGGGAATATAAATACAACAAAGCCGTCCATGATATCTCTTTCGATTTAAAGAAAGGGGAAGTGTTGGGGCTTGTGGGCGAGTCAGGGTGCGGTAAAACAACGACTGGCAGAAGCATCATTAAACTATACGATATCACAAGTGGCTCCATTTACTTTGAAGGAACCCGTATTTCAGCTGGAACGCGTTGGAACGAAAAAGAAATCAAATGGAAAACCCTCCGCTTCAAAGACAAAATCAGACAATTGAAAGACGAGAAAAAAGAGGCTCTTGCTTCCATTGATGTTCCAGAAGATAGCGATTTGCAAACAGAAACTATCCGCGTCAAAAAGGATTACGATGAGAAGATTCGTGCTTTGCAAGACGAACTCTCTTTCATTGTGAGAACGCAGCGAAAAAAGATTCGTGCGGCGCATTCTGACAATCGGCACTGTAATCTCCCTTTTGCGAAAGCTGCCTTAAACAAAGAAAAAGAAGAACACCAAAAACGTGTGGATGAATTGAAAAAAAACAAAGCTTCTTTTCTTCTTTTCACGAAAGAATACATCAGGCATTTGGAACATTCCATCATTGCACGAAATACGAAAATCACGAGCCGCATGCAGATGATTTTTCAAGATCCAATTGCGTCTCTTGATCCACGAATGACAGTCCGCGAAATCATCGCTGAGGGGCTCCGAATTCAAGGGGTTAGAAATCGACAAGTGATTGATGATAAAGTCAAAGACGCGTTGATTCGTGTGGGACTTCAGCCAGAAATGGCCACCCGTTATCCCCATGAATTCAGCGGTGGCCAGCGTCAAAGAATCGGCATCGCTCGCGCGCTTATTATGGAACCGGACTTGCTTATATGTGATGAACCAGTGAGCGCCCTTGATGTTTCTATTCAAGCACAGGTAATCAATCTTTTGAATGATTTGAAAAACGAACTTGATTTGTCCATTCTTTTCATCGCTCATGATTTAAGCGTTGTGAAGTATTTTTGTGACCGAATCGCGGTAATGTATTTCGGAAACCTAGTGGAAATCGCTTCTAGTGATGCCTTGTTCGCGCACCCTCTTCATCCTTATACCAAGAGCTTATTAAGTGCGATCCCTCTTCCAGATCCGCATTACGAAAAGAGGAGAAAGCGTATTGATTACGTTCCTTCTCGCGATCACCATTACGGGGAGGAAAAACCATTGCTTAGAGAAGTTGAGCCAGGTCATTTTGTCCTTTGCGACGAGAAAGAATTTGCCCACTACAAAGAGGTTGTTAAAGGTAAGTAGAAACTATGCAAAAAGTAGATGAAGAAAGAAAAAACATCGACGAGGAAGGGAAAGAGAAGTTCTCTTGGAGAAAATGTCTTCTCCGCGTTTCTCTTTCTTTCCTTCTCGCTTTCATTTTATTTGCCACGACTTTTTGTATCGAATATTTCGGTCCTCTTGAGCTAAACTGGAATCACAATAAATATCGTATTTTGAGCGATTCTTTCTTCATTGGAGGGTCGATGCCGATTCTCTTTTGGCTTCTGGTGTGGGTGAGTGAAAAAGGAGCGTTTGACTTAATTGTCTATAGCGTTCGAAAGGTTTTTTCTTTTGCCTTTCGTATTCATCCAGAAAAAAGCAATTTGCCTCCTACTTACGCAGATTACGTTGAACAAAAGCGGGCGAAAAAGAAACCGTTTCATTACGAATTAGTCCTCATTGGCGGTATTTTTCTCCTACTGGGTATCGTTTTCGCTTTCGTCTCCCTCTCTTTTGACGTTGTTTCTTAAGAAGCTTTCTTTCAGGATGCGAAATATCCTTTTACTTATAGTAAATCGATGATATACTCTCACACGGCTCTTTTTATTTTGAGCTAATGCACACCTCGCGGATTCAGCGCCGTGTTCCCCATCGGGCGAAATAGCTTAAAAAGCGATGGGGTGGTCAGCTGCTCGAAACGAGGGAGGAGAAAAACAAATGGAGGTCACCAAAATGAGTGACGAACAAGTCAAGGTGGAGACGGAAGTTTCCGCCGCCCCAGAAGCCGAAGCGGCTCCTGAAACCACGATGGCAGAGATCATGCACGATCCAAATGCACCGATTATCACCATCAAAAAACTTTTGAACGCCGGAGTTCATTTCGGCCATCAAACTCGCCGTTGGAATCCAAAGATGAGCAAATTCATCTATGGCGCAAGAAATGGCATTTACATCATTGATCTTATCAAGAGCGCAGAACAAACAACTGCTTCCTATCAAGCGCTCAAGAGCATCGTCGACAATGGTGGAAAAGTGCTCTTTGTCGGAACCAAAACCCAAGCTCAACAAATCGTGATTGACGAAGCGACCCGCAGTGGCAGCTTCTATATCTCCCATCGCTGGCTCGGTGGAACATTGACGAATTTCCGCACCATCCTTGGCCGTATCAAGAGATTGAAAGATCTTGAAGCCATGGAAGAAGACGGAACATTCGATAAGCTTCCAAAGAAAGAAGTCGCGATTCTCCGTAAAGAACTCGAGAAGCTTTCTCGCAACTTGGAAGGAATCAAAGAGATGAGAAGACTTCCACAAGCTCTTGTCGTCGTCGATCCAACCGTTGAGCACAATGCGATTGCCGAAGCTCACAAATTAAATATCCCTGTGTTCGCTATTTGCGATACAAGTGATGACCCAGATGTCGTTACCTTTGCGATCCCAAGCAACAATGATGCTGCTAGCGCGATTAAATTACTCGTTGGCGTTCTCGCCGATGCAATCGTCGAAAGCAAGGGTGGCGTGACCGAAATCGCTTATGTCAAAGACGAAGGCGAAGAAGCCACGATGAAAGACGCCATCCGTAATGCCGACTATATTAACGAACAGCGTAAAGCCGCCATTCGTGCACAACGCAAAGAACGCGAAGAAAGATATGCGAAGATGCAAGCGGAGCGTCAAGCTCGTTATGCCGCTATGAAAGCTGCCAAAGAGAATGGTGGCGAAGCCGCAAAACCAGCTGAAAAGCCTGCTGAGGAGGCAAAATAATGGCCGATAAGAACGTCATCGAATTAATCAAAACCCTTCGTGAGCGCACTGGCGCTGGAATGATGGACTGCAAACGCGCTCTTGAAGCGAATGAATACGATGTTGAAAAATCCATCGATTATCTCCGCGAAAAAGGAATCGCAAAACAAGCCAAACGCGCAAGCCGCACTGCCGCAGAAGGACTTACGAATGTTAAAGTTTGTGAGAAATGCGGAAAAGGCGTTATCGTTGAAGTGAATTGCGAGACTGATTTCGTCTCTGCAAGCGACAAATTCATCGCCCTTACAAACACCGTTACCGACAAGCTCCTTCAAAATGAACCGAAGAGCCTTGAAGAAGCGATTGAGCTCACCAAACTTGATTTTGATGATGCAGCACTCGCTGTCGGTGAAAAACTTGCTCTCCGCCGTTTTGCGGTCGTGAATAAGAAAGCAGAAGAAGGATTCGCAAGCTATATTCATATGGCTGGGAAAATCTCCGTCTTGGCGGTTTTAAACAAAGAAGACCCAGAAGTGGCAAAGCCTCTTGCGATGCACATCGCTGCTAATAGCCCACTTTATGTCAATCTCGAAGACGTTCCTGCAGCGGATAGAGCCCGTGAAAAAGCTATCGCTGAGCAAGAAGTTAAGGACGATCCAAAACTTCAAAATAAACCTGACCAGGTCAAAGCCCAAATCGTGGAGAGAAAAGTCGACAAAGTTCTCTCTCAAAGCTGCTTGGCCCTTCAGCCATTCTTAATGGATGAGAGCAAGACTGTTGGTCAATGGCTTAAAGAAAAAGGCGTTGCCGTTGTCTCCTTCCTCCGTTATCAAGTCGGTGAAGGGATTAGCAAAGACCCGAATCAAGAAAACTAAATTTTCTAAGCCGTCACATCTTGTGGCGGTTTTCTTTTGTTTTCAAATGAATGGCATTTGCCTATAATGAGACACTATGAATACAAAGTATAAAAGAATTATCGTCAAAATCTCAGGGGAAGCTTTAAGCGACCACGATGATGAAACGATCTTAGACAAAAAGCAGCTTGCAAATGTTGCTACGGCGATTAAAGAAGTAAGAGGCTTGGGGGTCGAGGTCGGCGTTGTTGTTGGCGCTGGGAATATTTGGCGCGGCCGTTTGGCTGAAAAAATTGGCATTGAGCGTTCTACAGCAGATTATATGGGAATGCTTGGCACTATCATTAACGCGATGGCATTGCAAAGCGCGTTTGAAGAAGAAGGACTTGAAACCCGCGTCATGAGTTCAATCAACGTCCCGCAGGTTTGTGAGCCATACATTCGTCGCAAAGCAATTCATCATCTCTCTTTGGGGCGTGTTGTTATTTTTGCAGGTGGCATCGGGAACCCTTATTTTACAACGGATACGACCGCAACGCTTCGCGCAAGGGAAGTCTATGCGGATGCCATCTTGATGGGCAAAAATGGCGTAGGGGGTGTCTTTGATTCCGATCCAAGAACCAATCCAAACGCTAAACTCATCGAGCATCTTTCTTACCACGAACTCGTGGAAAAGAAACTTGCTGTTATGGACCTCACCGCGGCAACGATGCTCGAGGATACCAATATTGAAATTCGTGTATTCGGCATGAATAGCGCCGATGACCTTGTCAAAGTTGTAAAAGGTGATAATCTAGGTAGCACCATAGCTAAGGAGTAATTATTTTATGGATCCAATTGTTAACGAAGCAAAAGATAAGATGGAAAAGTCCATTGCAAGTCTTTTATCTTCTTTTTCTAAATTAAGAAGCGGGCGTGCAAACCCTGCGATCCTAGCTGGTATCAAGTGCGATTATTATGGTGACAAGATGGAAATCACATCGTTATCGAGCATTTCGATGCCAGAGCCGCGCCAACTACTTGTCAAACCTTATTCTCGTGAAGACTTGAAGCCTATCGCTGCTGCTATTGCAAGCGCAAATCTCGGTATCAACCCACAGGTGGAAGCCGATGCAATTCGCCTCGTCGTTCCTCCGTTAACGGAAGACACGAGAAAACAGATTGCCAAAGAAGCAAAAGGACTATCAGAAGAAGCCAAAGTGAGCATTCGTAACATCCGTCGCGATTTCCTTGACCTCATTAAAGAAGATGACTCCATGAGCGATGATTACAAAGAACGTGTGGAAGACGATATTCAGAAAGCGGTCGATTCGGCGAACAAAAAAATCGATGAGCTTCTTGCGGAAAAGCAAAAGGAAATTCTTTCCATCTGATTCAAAATCTTTGCAAAAACAGCCCCTTTATGGGGCTTTTTCTTTCTCCAAAAAGGAAGAAATATTGTTGCTCGCTGTCTTTTTAAAAGAACGACAATGATATATAATCATTGCGATGAAAAACGAATTCGCATTAACCAAAAAGTTAGACCATGTCGCTTTTATCATGGATGGCAATGGCCGTTGGGCAAACGCGAGGGGTTTGCCACGTTATTTAGGTCACAAAGAGGCCTGCAATCGCATTATTGAGCTCTTTGAATGCTGCCGCGAATTCCATATTCGTTACATGAGCTTCTTTGCTTTTAGCACGGAAAATTGGAATCGCCCACAAGACGAAATTGATCATCTCATGGATTATTTGGAAACGTTCTTTCGAAAAGAAATCGACTATCTCGATTCTGTTGGGGCACGCATTGTCATTTCCGGCGATTTATCGAGAATTCGTTCTCAAACGCGTGCTGTCTGCGAAAGCGCGACAAAACGAACCGAGAACAATAGCGACTGGTTTCTAAACATATGCTTGAATTACGGAGGGCGTGATGAGATTGTCCGCGCCGCAAAGAAGATTGCGATCGACTATAAAAGTGGTTCGCTTTCTTTAGATGAACTGAACGATTCTTCGTTCCGAGAGTATTTGTGGAATCCGATACTTCCGGACGTCGACCTTCTTATTCGAACTTCCGGTGAAGAAAGAATCTCCAACTACATGCTTTATGAATGCGCTTATAGCGAATTCGTTTTCACAAAAGTGAAATGGCCAGATTTTAAACGAGACGCATTCATTGACTGTCTAAAAGAGTATTGTGAGCGAAATCGTCGCTTCGGGGGATTAAAAAATGAATAATGAATTGCCACACCTTGAGGTAAACGAAATTTCAGAGAAGACGAAATTGTCCATGAGAAAGCGCGTTGTCGCCGCGATCGCGATGCTTGTCACGCTAATTCCTGCCATTTTCTTGGGCGGCTGGGTTTTCTTCGTCCTTCTTGCTCTATTTATTGGTTTTGCGGTATATGAAATGATTCATGCCACCAAGAAAAAATACCGTTGGTGGGTTTGGGTTTTCACATATCTAGTGGTCTTCAGTTACGTCTATTGGTTCGTAATCAAAGCAAATATTCACGAATATCAGGTCTCACGCGAATTCAATACGACGTTTGAGTTTTCGTTAGAAGACTATTATTCGGGCATCGTTGTGTCTCCGATTGCCGTTGCCGTTGCGATTGGTATTTATTGTTTAATTGCGATTCTCGATCATGATTTCGATTTTGCCGATGTCGCTTATTTTGTCTTTTTCTCCTTGCTATTAGGCCTTGGATTCCAATGTTTTTTCTTCCTCCGTTATTATCCTTTTTATCTTTATAGTCATCATGAACCTTCTTCCTCTTTGATTTGGCTCGATGGGAAAGCGGGAGAAGCGTTACCAACACTTTGGCAATTTCAATATTTCTGGAGCGTGGGATTGGTATTCAATATGCTCATCGCTGCCACACTAAGCGACATGTTCGCCTATTTCGGCGGCATTTTCTTCGGCAAGCACAAAATGAATCCGCGCATCTCCCCGAATAAGACTTGGGAAGGATTTTTCTTTGGCATCTTCGGAGGGATTGCCGTCTCCTTCGTTTTCTCCATGGTTATGGCTGCGACAGGATTCCCACTCCTTCCGACATTGACAGTCGAACATTGGTATTGGAATTTGCTTCTTTCCGTTGTTGGCACTCTCGCCGGCGTGTTAGGCGATTTGTCCTTTAGCTTAATCAAGCGTCATTATGGGGTTAAGGATTTTGGCACTTTGATTCCTGGGCATGGTGGCGTTATGGACCGTATCGATAGCAATCTTTTCAGTGCGATTGGTATGACGATAATTTTGATTTTCATCACCAACGGATGGAATTTTGCTTTATGAGAGATGTCACTCTTCTTGGGGCGAGCGGAAATATTGGAACGCAGACCCTCGATATACTGAAAGCAAATAAGGATCGTTTTACCCTTCGCGCCATATCCGTTGGAAAACACGTGGAGAAAATACCATCTATCTTAAAGGATTTTTCCTCGATTCACTGGATTTGCGTGAAAGAAGAAATAGACTGCTCTTATTTAGAAAACGAATACCCCTCTCTTTCTTTTTTTCACGGAGAAGAGGGGTTGATTCGGCTATTAGAGCATGCAGAATGCGATATGGTCGTGAACGCTTTGGTTGGCTTTTCCGGCCTGCTCCCATCCATCAAAGCACTTGAGCTCAATAAGATTCTTTGTTTGGCAAATAAGGAATCTTTGGTTGTGGGTGGCGCTTTCATTCGCGAAATTCTCCAGCAAGGCCATGGAAAGATATATCCAATTGATTCAGAGCATGTCGCCATTGCAAAATGTTTTTCTTCCGTTTCGCGGCAAGATGTCAAACGAATCCTTATCACAGGTAGTGGCGGTGCTTTCCGCGATAAAAGTCGCGCTGAGTTAGACTCTGTTACTCCTCTTGACGCTTTGAACCATCCGACTTGGTCAATGGGGAAGAAAATCACCATTGATAGCGATACGATGTTCAACAAAGGCTTTGAAGTCATCGAAGCGAGTGTTCTCTTCTCTTGGCCGATTGAGCGAATTCAAATTGTTCTGCACAAGGAGAGCCGTCTGCATAGTGCCCTTGAATTAAATGATGGAACGCTCGTTGGAGAAGTGAATGAGCCAGACATGCACGGCCCAATTTCTTACGCGCTATTTGAAGGCAACGTCAATAAAGACGACATTTATTTCGTCTCATCGCTTTCCGATTTTGGTCCCTACCATTTCCGCGCATTCGATGAAAAACGCTACCCTGCCGTCCCTATTGCATTAAGCGCATTTAAGAAGGGTGGTATTTATCCTGCGGTTTTAAATGCTGCGGTTGAAGAATGCGATTATTTGTTCCTAGAGGGGAAGATTCCTTTCTCTTCCATTGAAAGTTGGGCAGAAAAAGCCTTATTCGAAGCAAAATCCCCCAAAAGTGTTTCGCTAAGTGATATTCTTATTGCCGACCGCTCCACACGAAGGTTTCTTCGTGAGAAAGTAGGACACTAATTCGATGCATATCTTTGTTACCATTCTCATCCTAATTGTGATGCTTGGCATCTTGATCAGCACTCATGAAGCGGGACATTTACTCGTAGCCAAACGCTTTGGTGTTTATTGCGATGAATACTCAATCGGCTTTGGACCGAAGCTTTTTTCACACAAGAAAAGAGGTGCTGAGACGACTTTTTCTATTCGTGCAATTCCTCTTGGCGGATATGTCTCTATGTACGGGGAAGGGGCCAATGATGGGAACAAAGACGAAGATGACCGCTTTGCGAATATTCCTCCTGAAAGAAGTCTTGAAGGCGTCGCTGCTTGGAAACGTTGCTTAATTCTTGTTGCAGGTATTGCGGTTAATCTACTTCTTTCCTTTTTGTTTTGCATTATCTATGCGGTCTCCTTCCCGGATTTCCAAACTTACCAATCTTTGCTTGCAAGAGATATAAATGTTGAAAATACTCTTACGAACGACCGTTACGTTGCCGACTTTGATGGTGGAACGCTCCGCATTGGCGTAAGCGAAGGAAGCCCTTGGGTTTATGGCTTCTATATTGAGGGGGATGAAGACATTTTGGGTTCAAAAGAAACCCAAGAGGATTATCGCCTTATCGCTTCCTCTTTTGCTGTATCAACAAGCCAAACGGACTACGGCTTTGTTTTGGATACGGACGCCATCTTAGAAAATAAGAGTGGATCCAAAAACGTTCTTGTGACGTTTTATCCATCTAGCGAACGCTCTACCAATGACTTCTTTTCTTGCTTGACTCTATATACTCAAAACGATGTCACTCTTGTCCCAGTAGATTCTGTCGAAAAGAAGCTAGACGTCAATCATTATCCTGATTTTAAGAGCGGAAAAATCATCCTGAGTGAAAATGATAAACTCACAATGAATCTCTCCATTGGAAACATGACGAAAGAAGGTCACATTGTCGCTAGTAGAGAAAAGAAAGCCATCAGCGCAACCTATTCTTCCTCGGGCTGGAATAATAAAACATTAAAAACTTACAGTAATGAATATTGGCTTCCATTTGGAAAAAGGCTTCTTGTCGGATGCATGGATTGGGTGAATTTCTTCCCACTTATCGGCGAAGGGATCGCAAGTATCTTCACAAGCGGATTGAATTCCGTGGGTGGCGTTGTTGCAATGGGAGCGGGTTTGTCTCAGCTATCGAGTTATATGGGCTGGGGAAAAACGTTTTTCTATTATGGCGGATTGATTTCTCTTAATTTAGCTATATTCAATTTGCTGCCCTTCCCAGGATTGGATGGTTGGGGGCTTCTTGTCACACTTGTGGAAAAAGTCTTTAAGAAGAAAATACCGCAAAAAGCAAAAAGCATCGTGTCTCTCATCGGACTAGGGTTATTGATGGTTCTTGGCGTTTTCATAACAATCAAGGACATTTTCCAATTCTTGGTTTAATTCTTTATGGAACAGAAAATGCTTCTATTTCTTAATTCGCTTAAGGTCAATGACCCGCTTTCTTATGACCTTTCGTTTTTGAAATGCAAAAAAGATCAGAAAAATCGTTTCAAAGTCTTTTTCGGAATGAAGAAAGAAACTCCTTGGAATTATTCGCAGCTTGAAGAATTTGAAAGCGGACTAGCGAATCTCCGTTATCTATACGAAATTGAATTTACCTACGAGAAAAAACCAGAGTTCGAAGATATTTCGTCCTTGTTTTCAGCTTGGTATTTTAATCATTATAGAAACGCTCCTTCTCTTTCTCTTGTTCCTTCGCAATCGAATGAAATCCTTGCAAAACCGGAACGCAATGATGAAAAAGCAAACTGGGATTCCATCCTAAACGCATTTAATGAACAGCTTTCCTTTCTTTCCTATCCTTTTTCTGTAAAACTCTTTGTAGAAGAAGCGAAAGTAGAGCAAAAAGAGCTTGAGAAAAAAGAGAATTCTGAAGAAAAACAAAGCGAATACGAGACGGAAAAAGAAATCGCTTATAAGCAGGAAATTAACCGTGCTGAAACGGAATACATCCAGTCGATTCAAAGGGAACGTTATTCCCGGAAAGGCAATTATCTAGAAGTTAAATCCATCAAAGAACTCTATTCCATGACGATGGTGAACGTCGCTTTTCGTGGCGTTATTTTCCAAGCGGATTCGAAATTGAACCGCAAAGGGAAATTGACGGGAACATATGGCATTGGCGATGATGATAGCGCCATCAATTTGAAGGCGTTTGAAAGCGGTTATGGCTTGTCTGCGGACGAAATACAGGGGATTAAAGTCGGGGATTACTGTTTGATCAAAGGAAGGGTGGGACCGGATAAGTTTTCCGGCGAGCAACTTGTAACTGTTGATTATTGCGAGAAATTACCTCCTAAACCGCTTCGTGGCGATAGTGAAGGAGAAAAACGCGTTGAACTTCATCTTCACACGAAAATGAGTTCCATGGACGGCTTAGGCGAGATGAATGAATACTGCGCTTTGGCCAAAAACATGGGGATGGATGCGATTGCCGTCACTGACCATGGCAACATTCAAGCTTTCCCTGACGCCCAAAAAGCTGCAAAGGCTTTTGGACTTCATATGGTTTACGGATGCGAATTTTATATGTTCGATCCGTTCCCGCAATACGTTTTCAACCCAAGTGACGTCCCTTTATCTAACGCCCGTTATTGCGTATTCGATACGGAAACGACGGGCCTATCAAGTATGTTTGACCGCATGACAGAATTTGGTGGCGTTCTCATTGAAAACGGAGCAGTTACGAAACGTTTCGATTCTTTAATCAACCCCGGTGTGGCAATTCCACGCATCATTCAAGAAAAAACGCACATTACCGATGAGATGGTAAAAGGGAAACCAACTATTGAAGAACTCATGCCTCAAATCGAAGAATTTATTTCTGGCACGATTCTTGTATCTCATAACGCTTCATTCGATATCGGTTTTTTAAACGAATCCCGTAAAAGAATGGGGTTACCTCCGCTGACCAATCCTGTTATCGATACTCTTCCTTTGTCTCACTATCTTTTCCCTGACCGCAAATACCATAACTTGGAAGCCTTATATAAAAACTTAGGGCTTCCCGATTATAAAGAAGACGCCGCTCACCGCGCTGACGCCGACGCTGAAAGCCTTTGGAACGCTTGGGCGGTAATGCTCCCTATTTTGAATCCGAAAGGAACTATGCTTCATAAAGATTTGATGAATCTACGCATCGATGAAGATTATTTCCGTTTTGCCCCATTAAAAGAAAAAGTCGAACGGGGCACGGCGAATATGGAAGAACTCACCCAACTTGTCAAATCGACGGTTTCCAATTTCTATAAGAACATCCGTGCGACCCACATGATTGCTTTGGTGAAAAATGAGCAGGGGCTCAAAGACCTTTACGCGTTGGTTTCGCTTAGCAATACAACATATTTGGCCGATCTTCCAAAGATTCCAAAATCAGAGCTATCGCGATTAAGAAAGAATCTTCTTTTCGGAAGCGCCTGTTTTAACGGTGAGGTTTTCCGAAGCGCTACCTACGACCCATATGACAAGCTGAAAGAAACGATGAAGTTCTATGATTACATCGAGATTCAGCCTGTTGAGAATTACTCTTATCTTGTTAATACGCACGACATTACGGAAGAACGTCTTATGCAAGTGCTAAAGACGATTGTTAAAGCCGCTGATGAACTAGGCATCCCCGTCTGTGCAACGGGCGACGTCCATTATGTCAACCCCGAAGATAAAATTTGCCGTGACGTTTATATCGAAGCTAAAGCAATTGGCAACGGTTCCCATCCTTTAAACCCTCCTTTCCGTGCGCGTTTACCACATTTTGAAAACCCTGATCAGCACTTTCGCTCGACCAAGGAAATGATGGATTCCTTTAAGAAGTGGCTCCCTGAAGACAAATGCAAAGAAATTATTGTTACGAATACCCGAGCGATCGCAAGTCAAACAGGTGAACTTCAACCAGTGAAAATGGGCACCTTCCCACCAAACGCGAACCTCCCGGATAGCGCAGAGCGCTTGCGCGAAATTTGCTATAACAATTTGCGGCTCCATTATGGCGAGCACCCTGATCCTGAAGTAAAGAAGCGTCTAGACATGGAGCTTGATGGCATTATCGGCAACGGCTATTCCGTCACTTATTACATTGCTCATTGCATTATTAAGAAGGCGAATGAGGATGGCTACTTTGTTGGCTCTCGTGGCTCGGTTGGCTCTTCTTTTGCCGCGACTATGGCGGATATTACCGAAGTAAATCCATTGGCCCCACATTATTTATGCCCGAACTGCAAGCATTTTGAATGGGCGAACGAGGATCCAAAATTTAAAAACGTTCGCAGTGGCTTTGATCTTCCCGAAAAAGAATGCCCTGAATGTCATACCAAGATGCTTAAAAACGGACAAACGATTCCGTTCCAAACCTTCTTAGGCTTCAAGGCGGAAAAAGTCCCAGATATCGACCTCAACTTCCCACCCGACTATCAATCGCGTGCACACGCTTATACGCGAACCCTCCTCGGTGAAAATAACTGTTATCGAGCAGGTACTATCGAAACCGTTGCCGAGAAGATCGCCTTCGGTTTCGTAAGAGGCTATTTCGAGAAAATGGGCATTGATCCAAACACCATTCCAAGTGCTCAAATCGCAAAAATCGCGAACAAATGCCAAGGGGTTAAACGTACGACAGGTCAACACCCTGGCGGTATCGTTGTTATCCCAAAGGATATGGATGTTTTTGACTTTACGCCATATCAACATCCTGCTGACGATTTGACAAGTGATTGGCTCACGACTCACTATGACTTTGCATCCATGCATGACGAAGTTTTGAAACTGGATTTGCTCGGACATGTCGATCCTTTGGCTTTACGGAAACTGAGTTTAATTACCAAATACGACTTTAAGAAGATTCCAATGGATGACCCGCGTGTCCTTTCTCTATTCTCTTCGCCTCAAGAGCTTCATATGGAGAATAATCCATTGAATTTCGCTACAGGGGCAGTCGCTCTTCCAGAGTTTGGCACAACCTTTGTTCAAGGTCTTCTATCAAAAGCGCTTCCCCACACGTTTAACGATTTATTGATTATTTCTGGCTTAAGTCATGGTACAGATGTTTGGAATAACAACGCGGAAGATATCATTACGAGCAAAACCGCGAATCTTGATGGCGTTATCGGATGCCGTGACGATATCATGAACTACTTGATTTCGATGGGCGTTGATTCCTCTCTTTCTTTCCAAATCATGGAAGACGTTCGACACGGGCATGGCAAGTTCAAGAAAAAAGAAGCGGTATATGTGCCAGAAATGAAGAAACACAATGTTCCTGACTGGTATAT
>DBJG01000026.1:0-2522 GCA_002296455.1 Caryophanales bacterium UBA782
ACGTGAACTGCGCGACTTCTTCTTTTTCTCGCTCGTATTCGGTAAAACAAAGTAACCCAGTTCCTTTGGATGACTTTGATTATCTTTCTTCAAGTTGGGCTTCTTTTCCTATGAACGGGGCAGCAACTTCTTTCCTTTCGATCTCTTCTAGTGACGGAGGAAATAATATCTTTTTCCTTTCCAAAATTGTGATTGTCGGCAAGGATGGTGGGGGTTCCTCTGGTGAAACTAGTTCCGAATCCAGTGAAAGCAGTTCTTCTTCCTCCTACGAATCGTCTGCTGAACAAGTTAGCCATATTTTGCCAGATGGTGCATATCGTCTTCCAAGAGTCAAAGTAAATGGTAATACAGCCGATATTTACCAAATCAACGAACTAAGCGGTGGAACTTATTCTTGCACGATTGCGAAAACCATCACAAAAGGGGAAGAATATTTTGAGCCAGAAGATGTCGCGGCCTATTATCAGGCTTTCGATTCTTTCCCCGTCAATTACTGCTATGGAACGAGTTCTAAGGTAGCGAAGAATAATGCCCTTAGTTATGGCAAAAACGGTCGTTGCTATTTTAAATACTCCTATGGCAACTATCACCAAAACGACTACACACCTCCGCTTGGTCCTTGGTCAAAAACGGGTACTCCTTATTATGAATTGGACATTTCCACGAAAACCTATAATCCAAAATACAACACTGGGAAAGCGATTTCGCGCGGCATATTCCGCATTGTGATTCTGCCAGCGGAATCATCGACTTCCTATCCAAACGAGAATGGGTATGACTCCATTTGCTTCTTCACGCGGGATCATTACGACAGTTTTGTGGAATACCGCAATTTTTATGAAGGATGGAGTGAATCCTTCGTGGGAGCGAATGGCGAGAAGAATCAGCGCCCAACTCTTGCCACAATTCCTCTTTTTTAGTTCCCTTTTCCTTTGAGTTTCATCTCACACGTGGTAAACTTCACCTCGTAGAAACTAAGTCCTTTTCTAGAGAGAGCTGCAGAGTGAAAAGGCTCAAAGGGCATGCCACTTCTATAGATGCGAGTAATGTCGCCGTCGCTTAGCGTTAATAAGCAAGCAAGAGCACCCTATGGTGAAGAAGGATGGTACCGCGCAATAGCGTTCCTTCGTGGATGGGTGTTTTATTTTTTTGGAGGAGACAATTATGAAACCATTAACCGGGCAAGAAATCCGCATGAGATGGATTCACTTTTTTGAAAGCAAAGGGCACAAATGGCTACCCGGCGTATCCCTCATCCCGAGTGCGGAAGATAAATCCCTTCTTTGGGTGAATGCAGGAGTTACGGGCCTAAAAAAATATTTCGATGGTAGCGAAATTCCACCTTCTAGGCGTATCGTGAATGTGCAAAAGAGTTTGCGTACCAATGATATTGAAAACGTTGGTCATACGGCACGTCATCATACGTTCTTTGAAATGCTTGGCAACTTCTCCATCGGCGATTATTTCCGTAATGAGGTCATCCCATGGGCTTACGAAATCCTCACAAGCGAAGAAGTGGGGTTCGGCATCTCGCCAGACAAGCTTTATATGACCTACGAGCCGCACGATAAAGCAACCTATGATTTATGGGTCAAATGCGGAATCGCACCCGACCATTTGATTCCTTTAGCGAGCAATTTCTGGGAAATTGGAAAAGGGCCAGGGGGGCCAGACACAGAAATGTTCTTTGATCGTGGCGAAGAATACGATCCAAAACATTTAGGTGTGAAAATGCTTCAAGACGATATCGAAAACGGCCGTTATATTGAAATTTGGAACATTGTGTTTAGTCAGTATAACTGTGATCCGTCGATCCCAAGAGAGCAATACAAAGAGCTTCCAAGCAAAAACATCGATACGGGTTCTGGTTTAGAGAGAATTGCTTGTATCCTTCAAGGGACGGAAACGAATTTCGAAACAGATTTATTTGCGCCAATCATGGCGAAAATTGAGGAATTGTCGGGAAGAAAATACGAAGGCGAGAATCTAATGAGTTTCCGTGTCATCGCCGATCACGCCCGTTGTCTTACCTTTGCTTTAAGCGATGGAGCGACTTTCTCCAACGAAGGGAGAGGTTATGTTTTACGTCGTATCATTCGTAGAGCAATGCGGTATGGGCAAAAAATCGGAATCGAAGGGCAATTCATGTATAAGCTTATCCAAGTTGTTGCTGATAAATATAAGGATTTCTACCCATATCTAGAAGAAAAAGTCGCTGAAGTGAGCAAGATGGTCGAAAGCGAAGAAAGCAAATTCCTTCGCACGCTCGCTTCCGGGGAAGCAATGCTATTAAGTATGCTTAAAGATAAAAAAGAGCTTTCAGGAATCGAAGTGTTCAAGCTTTATGACACTTATGGTTTCCCAAGCGATTTAACCGCAGAAATCGCAGGTGAATATGGTGTTTCTTGCGATATGGAAGGATTCCAAAAAGCGATGGATGAGCAACGTGAAAGAGCTCGTTCTGCCCGAGGAGAAATCGATTCTTTCCATAAGCAATCTAAAGATTTGATGGCTTTTAAAGA
>DBJG01000026.1:2569-14045 GCA_002296455.1 Caryophanales bacterium UBA782
TTCGTCTATGAGAAGGATTCACTAAAAGCGAAAGTCATCGGCCTTTTCGTGAATGGTGAAAAAGTGAACGCAATCGATGAAGAAGGCGACGTTATTTTCTCTTCAACGCCTTTTTATGCCGAAATGGGCGGGCAAGTGAGTGATACCGGCGCAATTATAAGCGAGAACTTCGAAGCCGAAGTGAAACATGTTGGCAAAGCGCCAAATGGACAGCATCTCCATCACGTTTGTGTCAAATATGGTGAGCTTCACGTTGGAGACGAACTCACCTTATCTATCGATAGCAAACGTCGCCGTTTGATTGAACGCAATCATAGCGCGACTCATCTCCTCCATAGCGCCTTAAGCGATGCTTTGGGAAAACACGTCGACCAAAAAGGCTCTTACGTCGATGAAAATTACCTCCGTTTCGACTATAGTGCTGAAGCGAAGCTCACACCAAATGATTTGAAGAAAGTTCAAGACGAAGTGAATGAAAAAATCTCTGAGGCGATCGACGAAGTAACAAAAGTATTGCCGCTTGAAGAAGCCAAGAAATTAGGTGCCGAAATGGAGTTCAGCGATAAATACGGCGCGAATGTCCGCGTTGTCACTTTTGGCGAATATAGCAAAGAGTTTTGCGGCGGAACGCATGTTAAGAATTCGAGTGAAATTGGCTTATTCGTCATCGAATCCGATGAGGCTATCGCTAGCGGTGTGCGTCGAATTCAAGCCCGTACTTCTTTGGGCGCGGTCGCGTTTCTTCACCATAAGATGAATCTCCTATTAGAAGCGGAAAGATTGCTTGACATCGATGATTCTTCTTTCCTGTCACGCTTACGAAAAGAGATTGATGAAAAGAAAGAAGCGGAAAAGAACTGCGCTTCTTTGAAAGCGAAAGTCGCTTCTATTGAAGCCAAGAATTTATTAGCGGCTCCTCTTGTCAATGGTATTCGTTTCCTCGCTTTGGTGAAAGAAGGCGCTTCGAAAGAAGATTTGCTTGCTTTAGCCGATACGGTGAAGAGCAAAGATAAGAATTATCTTATGATTCTTCTCGGTGGTAAAGAAGGGGCGCGCCCACTTGTATGCATGGTTGGTGGGGCCACTTTAACGAGATTCAAAGCGGGTGACATCGTCAAAGCGCTCAGCAAACGTCTTGGCGGAGGAGGAGGCGGTAGGCCAGAAATGGCAACTGGCCAAGTCAAAACCAAAGATGGATTTGAGGCGCTCGCTCATGAATACGAATCACTTTTATAAAAAACATCGAATTTACTTTAGGAGGATAAATGTATGACGGAAATTACCGATAATAGCATCGTCATTACCGATGAAAACGGGAATGAGGATACTTGGAAGATTCTTTTCTATTATGAGAATCCTGAACGGAAGAAAACATTCTATTTCATCTTCAAGGAGGAAAGCCCAGACGATTTGCTCGTCATGACGAGTGAAGATGGTGAATCTTTATTGGAACCAACCGAGGAAGAAATGGAAGAAGCAGAAGAAATGCTCACTACCTATGAGGACGATCCAAAAATCGCGTCCCTCAAAAGCGAATGAGTCCCTTCTTTCCCTTTAAAGGAAAGAGAGTATAATCTCTTTGCTAGTTTTAGGAGAGTTAATAATGGCAGAAGAAAAAATTGTCATGACCCGTGAGGGCATGGAAAAACTCGAAAAAGAATATCGCGACTTAATTGATAATCAACGTCCTGAAGTCATCGAGGAGTTGAAACTTGCTCGTTCCCAAGGCGACTTGAGCGAAAACGCAGACTATGATGCGGCACGTAACAAGCAAGCGCAAATTGAAGCGAGAATCACTGAGATTGAACACATTAAGGATATCGCTGTTATCATCGAAGAAAACAAAGCGGGGAAGAAAATCAACCTCGGGTATACGGTGACTTATAAAAAGCTCAACGATGATAAAAAAGTGACAGTTCGTCTTGTCGGTACCATTGAAGCGAACCCATTTAGCGAAGTTCCGTCTGTGAGCGATCAAAGCGCGATCGGAAAAGCTCTTATCGATCACTGGGTTGGGGATAAGGTTCTCGTGGAAGCTGTTAAGCCATACGAAATCGAGATTCTCAAAGCAGAAATTACAAAATAGTTTTAAAAAACGCTAGAGAATAAGCCAACTTTTAAATAAGTTGGTTTTTCTTTTTGGTAAAAGAGCGATTTTTTGCCTAGTAATGAGTGGAGGTTATAACTATGGCAAAATTTATCATCATTGCCGTTGTCGTTACGTTAGTGGGGCTTGTCGCTTTCGCTGTCGTTGACAAAACGGCAGGCAACATCGTGGAGCCTCCGACATCAACGTATGTGTCGGAAGAAGGAGACTATATTGCTGTCTCTATTACAGGGGAGGTAAAACGGACGGGGACTTATAACGTCGCGAAAGGGAGCACATTATTAGCACTTATTGAAGCTGCGAGTGGCGTGACAAGCAATGCTGATCCAAAAGCCTATAACACCGAGTTTTTGCTGAGCGCTGGTCAGTCTTTTTATATCGCTCCAATTTATGACAATAGCAATACTTGTTCCACGAGCCCTATCGAGAAAGTGAACATCAATCGCGCGGATAAGGCGAGTCTTATGAAGGTCAGCGCCTTTTCCTCTACCGTTTCGAGCGCGATTATCGATTACCGTGAGAACACCGCTCAATTCGCTCGCATTGAGGAATTGAAGAACGTGACAGGAATCGGCAATGCGATTTTTGCGAAAGCGAAAGACTTCGTTACCCTCGTGGACTAGAAAGAAAAGTTTCCTCGCTTTCTTTTCACTCATCGGTTTTACGCTTGGTAGTTATTTTGGATTCTATTTCTATCGTTTCGAGCTTCTTGCATTATTTTTGATTCTTCTCATCTCGTTTCTTCTTTTTGGCTGGCGAAAGGGAAAAAGCGCTTTTCTTGCTTTCATTGTTTCGCTGTCTCTTTCCTTCGTCCTTGAACGCATTCCTTTGCCCGATGAGAAGGAAGAGGTGGGGGCAACGAGCGGAATTGTGATTGAAACGAAAACAAATTATTTTCTTTTTCAAAGCGGCATCCGCACTTATTACGTTTATGAAAAAGAGACAGAGCGAGAGATTGGCGACGTTTTGGAAATCCGTGGAAAGAAAAGTGAATTGAAAGAAACGACGTACGAAGGTCGCTTTTCTTTCAAAGAATATTTATCCACGCGTGGGATTCGCTATGAAATTAAGGCGTACACGATCTTGGCGAAAAGCACGATGCCTCTTCGCTTACGAAAAAAAGAAAAAGAGTTCCTCTCCGTTTTTCCTAGTACAACAAGTTCTCTCATTGATAGTCTTCTTTTCGACAAGAGGAGTTTCCATGATGAAACGATCGAAAACGCATCTTCTTTAGGCGTTCTCTATCTGTTTTCAAATAGTGGAGTTTATCTTTCTATGGCTCTTCATCTTGTTGAGAAAATGCTTCGCCGCTTCTGTAGCCAAAAAGCATCTCGAGGGGTTTCACTTGGCTTTCTCTTCCTCCTTTTGCCTTTCAGTTTCACAAAAATCGGTTACTGTCGAGTGCTTATTAGTCGTGTTCTCTCTTTCCTTTTTGTGAACGATAAATGGAAATTGGATTCATTAGGGAAAGCTTCTTTGACGGGAATGGCGCTGATTCTTTTTTCGTTTCGTGTCCCTTTGCGGAGTGCTTTTCTAGTTGGAGAAGGGCTCATGATACAAAATACGTTCTTAAACTCCTATTTTGCGCAGAAGAAAAAGAAGCAAAGGAAACGAATGTCTTTCCTTTCCTTCCGCTTGTTCTTGCTGCCAATGTCATTAATTAGTGGGCAATACCATGTGTTTTCATTGTTCTATGCGATTACACTTCCGCTTTTTCTCTTCCCTTTTCTCCTTCTTTCTTCTTTCTCGTTCATTTCCGTCCCTTTTTCCGCGCTTAACCAGTATGCTTCGTTTTTATCGTCTCTCCTTTCATTCTTGGTCCGAATGGATATCTCAGTCCCCCTTTATGGTGATTTTAACGCATACATGATTCTCCTCTATTATGTGACTTATTTTGGGTTTTTCTTCTTTTCTAGAGCCGGATTCACCCTTCTAAAAAAGATAGCTCCGATTGCGTATTCTTGTCTTTTCTTGCTTCAGTCTCTCCCTCTTCAAAATTCTTTGGATGGAGAGGTGACCTTTATAAACGTGGGGCAAGGCGATGCAATCTTAATTCGCGAGAGAAATCATTCATTTTTGATTGACACGGGTGGAGTCCTTTCTTTTGATTTAGGAAGAGAAGTTGACGTTCCCTATTTGCGGAAGAAAAGAATTTATTCACTAGACGCGATAATTGTGACTCATAGCGATTATGATCACTCAGGCGCGTTAGCGAGCATCCGCTCTTCTTTCTCCGTGAAGCAAGTGATTGAGAGCCAAGTATCTTTCCCATTAACGATAGGAAACATGACGATTCATAACTTAAATATATATGGAGGAGAAAGTGAGAATGAAAAATCGCTTGTTCTTTATATGGAATATTTAGGGAAAAAATGGCTCTTCATGGGGGATGCCCCGAAATCCATCGAGAAAAAGATTATCGATAGAAATCCCAATCTTCGATGTGACGTATTGAAAGTGGGACACCATGGAAGTGATACTTCCTCTTCACTCTCGTTTTTAAAAACCGTGCAGCCGAAAGAGGCAATTATTAGTGTGGGAGCAAATAATCGTTACCGGCACCCGAGCGATGGAGTACTTAATCGATTCGCCTCTTTAGACATCGTAATTCGTCGTACCGACATAGAAGGAACAATTACGTATAAATCTTGGTTAAGCTAATAATCTTCGTTATTTTAGTTCGCAATCGTGTATATAATATAAATATCAAAAGATACTAAAAAAGGACTATATCGTATGGAAGAAATCGTGAAAGAAGAAAAAACATTCATTCAAGACGGGATTAAATATAAGGCTGTTTTCTCTTTCACAAAAGGGAAGAATGGAAAGGTTTTCCAAAGCGAAGCGCAAAAGAAAGAAAATGAATTTCAAAAGCTAGAATCCTTCCGTAAGGCAAGTGGATTATTGACGAGCGAGAAAATAAAATCCATTCGTTCTTTCTTGGGACTGAATCAAAAAGAATTCTCTCTTTTGCTTGGCCTAGGAGAGATATCCATTGCTCGTTATGAAACGAAATTAGTCCAATCGCGAACCATCGATGGTCTCATCCGACTCGTCTATGAGGATCCTCTTTTTCTCTATGACAAATACTTGGAAAATAAGCGCGACCTATCTCTTGATTGCCGTGAACGGGTTTTAAAGCGAATTAAAGAGTTAGCGGCGAGCGAACGTTTCGCTCGTTACGCAAAAGAACGGGAGTATCGCTTTTTGATGCTGCCTTATTTAGAAGAGATATCACTTACGGGGGATACTACGCTTTCGCTTGAAGCAATCGCTTCACTAATCTCCATTGGCAAAGACGATAGTGGTTCCATCACGCGAAATCATTTGAATAAATACCTTTTCTATTGCGATTTTCTTGCCTTTTTGACTCTAGGGAAAAGCATGACTGGCCTTGTCTATAAAAAGGTGGATGATGGCGTGGAACCACGTTTCTTAGATGAAATTCTCTCTTATTCGTCCTTTGTAAAAAAATGGAAAGTCGTTTTTGATACTCGAGGCGTGTCGTTTTTGCAAGAAAGAGTCACTACGAAAGAGAAAAATTCATTGAGCATAGAGCAAAAAGAAATCGCGAAAACAGTCAAAACTCGTTTGCTTTCTCTTTCAGAGCGTGACCTTTCCTTATATACGATCGCAGAAAAGCCTTTGAAGAAAATCAAAAAAGGGAACCTCATAGATTATTCTCTCGCCAATCGCCTAAGCATCGCAAAATGGTGAAATGCCTTTATAATATTCACATATGATTCAGATTGTTTATTCTTCTGATCCTCAGTTAGCCCAAATCGGCTTATCGAAAGTTATTAAGTCCACCTTTGGAGAAGAACTCTCCCCTTTGAATTCTGTCACTCTTGATATGAGTCAGAATTCGATGGAAGAACTCGCGAGCGAATGCTTCAATTTACCCCTGGGGTATGAGAAAAAAGCCGTGATTGTGAAAAACTGCTTCTTTTTGCTTCCTCCTTCCCGTTCCAAAAATGCGTTAAAGGTGCAAAAAGGAGATGATGAAAAAGCATTCCTATCCTATTTAGAGAATCCGGATCCTTCCATTTACTTATACATGGCCGCTTATGGTGATGCTATTGATGTGAAAGGGAAGTATGGTCGCATTTTGACGAGTCTTGGCATCAAGCCAGCGGCCGTCAATGCCTTTTCAGAAAGCGACTGGCGAAGTTTCGTCCCTTCTTTCTTTGAGAAAAAAGGGATTCATATATCCGCGGATGCCGTTAACGAACTCATTCGACGCTTGAATCTAGATTATGGGCGTTTTGTGGTAGAACGGCAAAAACTCGTGAATTATGCGCTCGGCAGTGGCACGCTTACCTTGGAAGACATCAAAGCCCTCATTAATGAACCTTTAGAAAACAAAAGCTATATGCTCTCAAATGCTTTGACAAAAGGCGATACAAAAAACGCCTTTCACATTTATAACGATTTGAAAGTGCAGGGGTATGACGA
Organism: Caryophanales bacterium UBA782; assembly: GCA_002296455.1. Taxonomy (GTDB): domain Bacteria; phylum Bacillota_I; class Bacilli_A; order RFN20; family CAG-826; genus UBA4951. The sequence goes on from DBJG01000026.1 coordinate 9,132, forward strand.
AGTATCGCTATTGATACAACTAGCGAATCAATTCCGAAAAATGAATATGATTTCCTTTTTAGCAAAGCAAGGCCTAAGCGAAGGGGCGATTGCGGGCAATCTTTCTTCCTATCGCGTCAGCGTATATCAAGTTCGCGCGATTTTAGGCAATTTGCGAAGGATGAAACCAGACGCTTCAATTCGTGCCTTAGAAGAAATTTATCGCGCTGAAAAAGCTATTTTTAGCGGTGAAATGGATGCGCCTTTAGCCTTCTCTTTATTCCTTGCGAAATTCCCATTATGAAGATTGTCATCATCGGAGATACCCATGGCGATTTATCGCGCATGCAAAACGTTTTTTTGCGGGAACAGAATGCGGATGTTTTTCTCCATGCTGGTGATGTAGAAGCGCCTTCTTCTACAATCACTCCGTTTTCTGCCGTGAGGGGGAACTGCGATGGTTTCTACCAAGAGTATCCAATTTTGCGGAATATCAATACCCCTTTTGGCATCCTCCATATAGAGCATCGTCCAATCTCATCTTTAGCAATGCTACTTGCGTTGAAAGGCGATGGCGTGCGGATTTTTGTACATGGACATACCCATGTTAGAGAAAGTAGAGAAGAATCTGGAATCCTCGTTTTTTCGCCAGGCAGTCTTGTTTATCCTCGTGATAACGATAAAGGGACTTATTTGGTTCTTGAAGTCGATGAAAAGGGCGTCACCCCAATCTTCAAAGAATATTGAGTCATAGTGCAATCAGAAAGAAAAAACCTCTCATGGGGGAGAGGTTTTTTATTATTTTTGATGTTTGTTATTTGATTTCGCGAACAATGCGAGCGAGATGGGCCTTCTTACGGTTTGCGCTATTGACGGTGATTGCGCCATCCTGTGAATATTTGTCCAAAAGAGAGACGACAGCGCGTAATGCGACTTCCGCTTCTTCTTTTTTGCCTTCATTCGCTAAAAGCTCGACTTTTTTGCTCGCAGTGCGAATTTCCGCTTTGCGAGTGCCGTTGAATTTGGCGTTACGCGCATAGATTTCGGTGCGCTTTTCTTGAGATTTAATGTTTGCCATATGTTTTTCTTCCTGAATATTTATATTCTTATGCGAAGCGATTATAGACTTCCTAGAAGGAAGAAACAATACTTTTTAGGTCCCTTCCTAACGGAGCCCTTTATTTATCTTTGCTTTCTTCCGGATGTAAAAGTAGGAGGATTTCTTCCACGAAATCATTCACGGTGAGCAAGCGCCCATAGAGATTTGCCGGAATCGTTACCTTGAACGCGTGGTTGATGTCCTCGACTAGCGAGACATAACTCATGGAATCGCCTCCTAAATCACGTCCAAAGTCAGCATCGTCATCAATTTTGAAAAGTGGGATAAGAAGAGTGGAAGAGAATTTTTCTTTGACGCCTTTATTAATTCTTTGAACCTCATTTGGATCATATTTGGAGAAGTCACGAATGCGCTTTGTCTTTTCTTTGTTTTCTCCTTCGGAATCATAGAAGTCTTCAAGGTTATTATTTTCCAGGGCGTCTTTGAGAACGTAACGTTTAACCTTCATATTATTTGCGAGTGGCATGGAACGCTTGTAGATAAGGAATCGTTGAACTTTTTTCTCATTTGCAAGGGTCGCGTTGATCGCTTTCGCATCGGCGATAATAGAGGCAAAATCTTCTTGAGTAACGGAATTGTCTAACTCAAAAATCAAAGTGATTTCTTCTTCGGTGGAATTCTTCTTTTGTACGCCAAGCACGACATCGTTCACGACATGAGTAATATTTCTAAAATAGAATTCAATTTCATCAGGGTAAACATTCTCACCATTGCTATTGATAATGACGTCTTTCATTCTACCTTTGATGTAGTAATCACCCGTCGTATCTTTTTCGGCAATATCGCCAGTATGGAAAAAGCCATCATCGAGTTCGGTCGCATTTTCAACGCCACCGATGATTTCACGAACATGGACGCTTGGCGTTTTGACTAATAGTTCTCCTTGTCCTTTTGCTCCACCTTGAATTGGGGCTAGTTTGAAAGTTACACCATGAAGTGGGTGGCCAATAGAACCTTTTAAACGATCTTCGACGCGAGGAGATAATTCCACAGCAACAACGCCAAGCTCTGTCATACCGTAACCATTATAAAGCGGATAGCCTAAGCCATTAATGATGTGTAATGTTTTGGCGTTTAAATAGCCACCGCCAGAGATGCAGTATTCGACATCTTTCCCTAATATTTTCTTACGAACGGCATTTTGAACAATTGGCCAAGCGGCAATACCTGCTTCAATGCCAGATATTTTGCCTGTATTGAAAGCAATCATTCTCCGCAATAAATCGGCGTCTTTTTGTTTGCCTAAAGCGGCGGTCCTTTGTGCTTTTTGTGCAATGGCGTCCCAAAAAAGAGGAACGCTAAATATATGTGTGCATCGGCCAATGCGGATAGCGTTTATGACGTCGCGATTGGAAGAACTTGAAGGGTAAACAATGGCTTTTCCGTAAAACGTATACCAAAGGAATACAGCGACGAACCCGAAAATATGATGGAAGGGGATCATTGCCAAATTCCGAATTCTCCCTGGATGCATGATAGTAAGAGATTCGCTTGGTAAATCAAGCGCACAGGCGATTTGATGGCACATTGCATTTCCATCACTAATCATCATTTTTGCGTTGCCCGTTGTTCCACTTGAGCAAAAGATGACTTCGTTTTCCCAAACGGGAGTGAAGTTGTAATCGGGCTCACTTTGCGTGATTTTGTTGATACGAAAGCTCGGGATGGAATAGATGGTGGCTTCGTTACAGATGATTGCTTTCGCTTTCGCTTGCTTTAATAAGTTTTCCGTATTCTCTTGCGGGAGCTTGGCATCGATTAGTAAGGGAGTATGCCCCGTCATTAATAGGGCCCAGAACATATGGGGCCATGTGGGTGAATTGCGAAGTTTAAGGGCGACGATTGAACCAGCGGGGATTCCCGAAAGCGCCGTCGCCATTTTTTCGGCGAGCTGATAAGTAATCGTTTTGTATTGCTCGTAATTGTACTCGTGAAGCTTGTCATCTTCATCCAAATAAACCGTCGCTGTTTCTAAGCCGTGCAAATTCATCGCCATTTCGTAAATGTCGTGAAAAGTTCGGTTGGTGTTCAATAGTGCTTTCGCAGTGTCGAGAAGTCTTGACACCGATTCACGTTCATAATGTTTCATAAGGATTGTCTTTCTATTTTGTTCGCTTTCAGTTTAGGAACAAACGTTGACTGGTAGAATCTGACCCATTTCGTCAACGCACATCGCACATATTGTAACGGATTTTTCGCACATTTAGTTATAATAAAAGAGATTGGAGGGAAACTTCGATGAAACGTTTTTTAACGAATGAAGATGTCAAAGTGCTTTATATGGGGACTCCAGAAATGTCCTCTCGCGTCCTCGAAGCACTCGTTCAAGGTGGATATAACGTTGTTGGCTTAGTATGCCAAGAAGATAAAGAAGTCGGCCGTCATCATAGAATCGAAAAGGTTCCAACAAAATGCGTCGCGGAAAAATATGGAATTCCCGTTTTTCAGCCGCATCGCATCCGCTTGGATTACGAATTTGCCAAAAAACTTGATTTCGATGTGATTGTTACGATGGCTTATGGCCAAATCATCCCACAGGCTCTTTTAGACATGTCACACATTGGTAATGTCAATTTGCATGGTTCCATCCTTCCAGCTTATCGTGGCGCGGCCCCAATTCAACGCGCGATTATGAACGATGAAAAAGAAACGGGAATCACTTTGATGGAAATGGTTGCCCTTATGGATGCGGGCGATATTTACGATGTGGAGAAGACGAAAATCAATGATAATGATACCTATACTTCCTTAGGGAAACGATTAAGCGAAATCGCCGCTTCCTTGATTACGAAAGATTTATTGCCTTACGCAAATCATGAACTCCTCGCTAAAAAGCAAGAGGAAAGCAAGGTGACTTTCGCGAATAAGATTCAGCCTGAAGAAGAACATATCCCTCTTTCGCTTAATGTAGAAGCAACCTCTTGCTACATTCGTGGGCTTAGCGAAGACCCTGGTGCGTATTTGCTCCTTGAGGGGAAGAAAATCAAAATTTATGATGCGAAAGTTTTCTCTTATGAAAAATGCGGGGAAATTGGAACGGTTGTCCCTAACAAAAAGCATTTTCTTCTCCAATTATCCGATGGGATCTTGGAACTTCTTTCCGTCCAAGTAGAAGGGAAAAAGCGAATGGACGGGGCTTCTTTTTTACAAGGTGCGCACCTCCCCTTGCTTGCCATTTTCCATTGATTTATTGCTACTGGCTCATTATAAGGAAGCAAAAAGAGTCGATATTTGCTTATTGTATTTCATATTTATCGAGCCTCACCCTTATGGTATAATCCCTTCGTTCGTTTAGGGATTGGGGCATTGCCCCATTTGTACAAATTGTTCCTTTCGAACCACAATCAATCCTTTTTTGGATGTGATTAAAAAGCGAAGAACATTCATGGTGGTTAGGCACCTTAATTTATGGATTATAAAATACTTACGGGCCAAGATTTCTTGCGCCTTCTAAAAAAAGGCTATGAGGCCTTAGCCAAGAATTGTGAAATTATCAATGACCTCAACGTTTTCCCAGTGCCAGATGGCGATACGGGAACGAATATGAAATTGACTTTCGCAGGAGGGCTTAAGTCCATTAACAAGAAAGACGATATCGGTTCACTTGCGACGGATTTCGCACGCGGTTCCCTTTTTGCTGCAAGAGGAAATAGTGGCGTCCTCTCGAGCCAATATTACAAAGGCATCGCAAACGGTTTGAAGAATAAGAAAAAAGCTTCTGTCAGCGATTTTGCAAAAGCGATGGTGAGTGGTTATCGCGTCGCCTACGAAGCGGCAGCCGACCCAGTAGAAGGAACTATTCTAACCGTAGCAAC
>DBJG01000040.1 GCA_002296455.1 Caryophanales bacterium UBA782
ATCTCTTTCCATGATATAAAAAGCGAGCGCTTTGCTTGCTGGGACGTTATTGAAATAATTCTCGGAAGAATACTCATCCACTTCTTTGTTCGTGCCTAAACGAAACGATAAATAACGTGGTTGTCCTTTCTCTTTCCTTATCGCGTAATAAGTGATTTTACCATCCCCATCTTTCTGAAACTTATAAAAAATATCAAACGCGTGATTCTTAAGTGATTCATAAAGGGAAGATAACGCGGTGTTTTCGCGAATTTCACTTTGTAGTTTTCCAAACGATGAGGAATCAATTTTATAAAAGTACATTTTATTCCTCCCACCTATGGTAACCGACTTCCTCTAACGAAGAATGTCGATATAGCAAAGAAAAATACATCGGAAACGAAATCTCGCTCAAAGCAGAAAGCAAGCGGCTATCTTCGCGATACTTCTTGAGAACCTCATCCGGATAGGCATCTAACGTAGATAAGATTTGTCGTAATAACGTCGCATCGACCTTCTTTCGAGAAAGAGCATTTTCTAGCGAACGAATGAGGTAGGAAAGAAAACGAGAGGCCTCACTTTTATGAATTTCTGGGGCTAGCGCGGTCCACTCGACAAGAGAAAAGCTCCTTAATAAGGAAGGATCATGATTTAGTAAATAGGAAAACGGCTTTTCGTAGCCCTTGAAGAAAGCAATTTTTTGTAAATAAGCCTCGCTCTCTTTTTTCTCCTTTTCGGAAAGGGAACGATAATAGAAAAGGAAATCATTGAGCGTCAAGCCCCTGGAAACAAGCATCTTTTGATAAGCCTTTTTGCTCGCGCTTTTGTCGACTTTTTCTAATAAAGCACCCACTTCTTTTAAAAAACTCGCCTCATAATTTTCAGTTTTGTTTTCCGTAAATAAAGAAAGTAAAGAATAAGTTTTTCTTCTCTTGATTTCTGTCAGTATAGAAGCCGGCGCAAACATATAGCTAAACGAAAGAGATAGCAATTTTTCAAGATCTTTATTAGAAAGCGAAGCGAGTACAAAACGACTGGTATCTTCTTTTGCGAGTAAGGTTCTATATTCGTAATAATTGCTTTCTTCCATCGCGTGAATAACTTCGTGCAAAGCACTTTTTTGGAAGAAATCGCTTTTTAAGCAAGCAAGGAAAAAGGCTTGTTTTGCTTCGTCAAAGAAAACATGAAAAAGACCCGTATAAATCGCATCCGCCACTTCTTTTGGCAATAGAAGCCCTTCCACACGCTTCACCGCATCGATACCCAGCGACTTATCCCCGATAAAGAAGTAAGAATGCGCAAACTCATAAACACTTGCTATTGCTTTGGGGAGTTCCTCAAGCGACAATTCTTTCTTTTTCAAAGATTCTTGGATATCTAAGAAAGAACGGTTGAGCGTTTCGACAAGAGAACGATTTCTCATTCCTTCGTAGACATATTCCTTGAGCCGTTCATAGACGCTCCCTTTCTCTCCACCTTGTTCATGGTCAATCGCAAAAAGTGTCGCGGCGATATGCTTGCATTTCCCTTCCCCTCGATATGGACAATTGCAAATTGCTTTCTTGATGAGATGATCGTGAAAATCAATTCGCACCGCATAAATTTGGCTGCCAGATACGTTCGCGTGATATTCCTCTTTACTATCATCACGATAAGTAAGGTTCACTTTTCCCTCGTAATAGTAGCGTTTGCCCCTCGCAAAGCTTTCCTTTGTAAAAAGGCGCACGTTTTCTATAGAGAGATATGAATGTTTTTCTTCCCCGATTTTTGCCATAAAGTTTAGTATAGCATATCTTTCGCAAGTCTGCTTTCGAGGGATTATTTTGGGAAGAAAAGCACTTTTAAAACATAGGGAAACGCATCACAAATCTTACGAAGCCGCTCCACTTGTTCTTCTGGCAGTCTTTTGATTTCTTTACGAATGCGAAGAAGCGAAGAAGGAAGGCTTTCTCGCAATTCTTTCGCATTTTTTATTTTTGATGAGACGATGCATTCATAAATCGTATTCACTAAGAAATGACGGTCTTCCAATGGCGTTTTCTTCGCCCACTCATTGAAGGAAACCATCCACTTTTTGTAGGAAGGATTGATAAAACGGGCGCGAAGAAAAGAATTTTCGTCGACAAGCCAACGATACAAACTATGCTGATAAATATGATGCGCATCACTTTGGATTGAGATGGAAAACGTCGATTCGTTATAGAGTTGCCCGATGATGGACTCTTCTGGCACCAAATGAAAGTATTTTTCATCATTCACAGGATGCAATAATTTCCGCATCTCGTTAGAGAAACCTGGCCCATCAAAGGAATAGACAGAACGAATTCTCTTTCTTTCCGTCTCGGAAGAAGAAAAATAGCAATAAGATGCAAGGTTTCCACCCTTTGAATGGCCTACAAGCGAAAGAGACTTGTTGCTATAGTGAAGCTCTTTCCGCAAATATTTTGCTGCATCGATTTGGCTTTCTAATGGTGTGTCGCTACAAAGATTAAAATCTTCTTTCCACCCAATCAAAGAGGCGTCCGTCCCGCGAAAAGCAATCACTTCTTCTCCTGTTGGCAAATAGAAAGAAATCGCCGCGAATTGTTCTTCGCTAGCGGGGAAGAAAAAATGTTCATAGCGTAAGGCAATAACGTGTTTAAACCGTGGGTTACCAAAAACAGAAGAGAATAGCAAATCGTCATTTTCGGTGTAAGAAACGCGCTTCAAAAAGGCATCCTTTTTTGAAAGATCATACATATCGGAGAAAGAAATTGAGTCCCCGTATAAAGGCAAGAAAACAGAAAAATCAAAATAAGAAAGGAGTGCGAATATCGCATAATCCACTTCGTTCGGCGGGAAGTCTAGGAAAGAGCGAAACTCGTTCGCTGCATAATCGATGATATTGCGTCCGTTCTTCATTACGCATTATCTTG
>DBJG01000021.1 GCA_002296455.1 Caryophanales bacterium UBA782
CGCTCTTTGAATTGGGCAAAAACCCCGTGAGTACATTCGAAAATGTCTTGATCAAAACATTCCATATTACGAAGAAAAACAAAACGGCAAGGCGAAAAATCGGCTTATCGCTTTTCTTTGGAACCTCCATAAAAGATTTAAAGAATATCCGTAAGCTATCCGAGTTCTTTTTCAGCAACATCTTCTTCGGGATTGTCATGATTTTCTTCGGAATCGTCTTTTTAGCCATGCCGAAAAGTGCTCTTCCTATCACCGCAGTAAGCATCGTCACCGTATTGCTCGCCTTGGAACTTGCCATCTTTATTTATGAGATGGTCAAAACGAAGTGGGATATCAAGCGGCAGAAAATTCGTCTTTTCTTCTTGCTATTTTCCTTTGTTCTCTATGGTGCGTTATGGGTAAAAGATGGCAATATCACTTTCTTCGCCAACTGGCTTTACGGCATTTTCTTCCTTCTTTTCGGTATTTTGTCTTCGGAAACTTTGGAGAAGAATAAGAAAAAGAGTATTTTTGATTTGATTTGGAATCTATTAGAAGTCGTTTTATATCTCGTCATCGGCTGTTATTTGCTCTATGCCCCTGAGCAGTTCCAATCCATCGGCACATTTGTGACGGGATGTGTATTAATCTGTGACGGTGGCATGAAGATTATTCGTTAATCTTCGGCGCTTTTTGAGGAAAAAAGAACATTTTTTTGTTATATTACTTTTTCGTATGGCATTGCTTGAAGTCGAAAATCTATCGTACAACTATAGTGATAAAGAGCTTTACAAAAAGGTCTCTTTCAAAATCAATCCAGGCGAGCATTGTACCCTCGTCGGCGTAAACGGTTCAGGGAAAACCACTTTATTAAACCTCCTTGTGGGTGATTTGCTCCCAGACGAGGGAAAAATCATTTGGGCACCTCATGTTACTTATAGCTACCTCGATCAGCAGCTAAAAGTGAAACAAGATATGCCTGTCAGCGAATATTTATACGGCGTTTACGAAGATCTTTTTCGCAAAGAGAAACAAATGGAGCGTTATTACGAAGAAGCTGCAACGAGTGAAGATTATGAAAAATTGCTCATGAAGGCGGAGCGTCTTCAAAGCGAGCTCAACGAAGCCTCTTTTTACGCACTGCAAGAAAAAGTTGGACGCCTCACCGATGGCTTAGGATTCGATAAAGCACATTTGGAAGCCCCTTTACACGAATTGTCGAGTGGGCAAAGAGAAAAGGCGTATCTTGCGAAAATGCTTCTCGAAGAAAAAGACGTTTTGTTGATGGACGAGCCGACAAACTTTCTCGACCAAGGCCAAGTAGAATGGCTTAGCTCCTATTTGGCAAATTATCCGAAAGCCTTTCTCGTCGTGAGCCACGACCAGGAATTTTTACGGAAAATCGCTGGAGTAGTATTCGTTTTGGAAAACGGGAACATCACCCGCTACAAAGGGAATTACGATCATTTTTTGCAGCAGCATGAGCTCGATAAAGAACAATATGCGAAAAACTATGCAGCGCAGCAACGCTACATCAAAAAAGAAGAGGTTTTCATTGCCAAACACATCGTAAGAGCCACTTCTTCCAAGGCTGCGAAAAGTCATCGTGCAAGGCTTGCCCATCTTGAAGTCATGGAAGCCCCTATGAAAGAAGAAGGTCGCGTTCATTTTGCTTTCCCTTTTACTCATAATGTCGGAGAAATCCCTTTAAAAGTGGAAGAGCTCAGTATCGGTTACAAAATCCCTCTCCTCAATCCGATTTCTTTTGTCCTTAAACGAGGTGAAAAAATTGCTATTCTAGGACAAAACGGGGTCGGAAAAACGACTTTTTTGAAAACAATTCTCAATATTATCCCTTCTTTAGGAGGCTCTTTTTCTTGGCTAGAAGGGACGACAATCAATTATTTCAATCAAGATGAGCATATCGATTTATCGCTCACCCCTTTTGAATACGTTCATTCCGTTTACCCTTCTTTGACCAACACCCAAATTCGCGGAGCGCTTGGCGCAGTCGGCGTTCGAAAAGAACTCGCGCTAAGAAAAATGAGCGAATTATCCGGAGGCGAAGTCACCAAAACGCGCTTTGCGGTGATGACACTAAAAAAGAGCAACTTTTTAGTGCTTGATGAGCCTACCAATCATCTCGACCAAAAAGCGAAAGATGCTTTATTTGAGGCAATCGAAAAATACCCAGGCGCGGTAATCATCGTGAGCCACGAAAAAGATTTCTATGACGGGCTCGTCGATTACGAACTCTATTTCTAATTGTCTTATTAATGAATTCGTTCTTTCTTTCGGAAGCCAAATAAAAAGAACCAAAGGCGATAAAAGATTTGCTTCCGCCAATATTCGTAGCCCAATAAATCGCTATTATAAACAGCAGCAATCCTTCGATAATTTCCATTTAAATCGCTGAGTAAAGAAAGCATTGTTTCAAAATCATCGCCCGCTTTGATCCAACTATTGGAATCGGCCAAATAACGGAGCCTTTTTTCTAGAGAAGACAATGTCTCATAATAAAAAGGGACATCAGTATCTTTAATACGCTTTTCTTGCATCGCGGCGACTTTTCGTACACATTCCAAATCCGCTTCGCTACATTCCATTTTGGCTTCTCGGTAATAAGTATCCAAAGCGAGGAGTACTTCTCTCTTTTCACTGAAGACAATCGATAAAGCGGCAATTCTTTTAGCGAGTTTTCGCTTAAATCCGAGTAAAGAGATAAAACACGAGAAAAAGCCGATGAGATACACAATCGCACCAATCGCAAGAAGCAAGTAAGCAATTTTCCATCCCATAACGTAAAGTATTCTATACTTGCCCCTTCTTCTTTACGAACAAAAATCGTCTCCACTTCCGATTCATTTTTGAAAAAAGCACGAAAATCGCCACTATTTTGGGCGAAATTTGACGAAATGAGGAAAGAGATTTAGACTTAACTACTCTTGATTAGGAGGATAACGAATGCCAAAGAAACCAATCGTTGCTATCTGCTATGACTTTGACAGCACTCTCGCCAAAAGCGATATGCAGAATTTCGCATTCATTCCCGCACTAGGATTAACGCCCGCAGAATTCTGGGCAATGACAACGGAACTCAGTGAAAAAACCGGCGTGGAAAGAACCCTATCCTATTTATATATGATGAAAAAGGTCGCTAAAGAGAAAGGGATCAAAATGACCCATGAGTGGCTTCAGGAGATGGGAAAGAACATCGAATTTTTTCCCGGTGTAGAAGAATGGTTCTCTCGCATCAACTCTTTCGGAGAAGAAAACGGCATCAAGGTAGAGCATTATTTGATTTCAAGCGGTAACAAAGAAATCGTGGAAGGATGTTCCATCGCCAAAGAGTTCCGTGTTTTATATGCGTGTGAATTCCTCTATGATCCAATCAGCAAAGAACCGATTTGGCCGAAGCTCGTGATCAACTTCACGCAAAAAACACAATATTTCTACCGTATCAGCAAGGGAGTCTATGACGTAAACGATGATGTCGGTGTAAACACAAAGACCCCTCTTCACCGTATCCCCTATAGCAATATTGTCTATATCGGGGACGGAATGACGGACATTCCAGCGATGATCATTGCTAAAAATAATGGAGGGAAATCCATTGCCGTATACGGAAAAGGAAAGGAAGAAAAGGTTCAGGATTTATATCGAGACGGAAGAGTCAACTACGTTTGCCCCGCGGATTACCGCGAAGGAAAAGAATTAGATAAAGTCATGCATCTCATCATTCAAGGAGTGGCAATCAACGAAACCCTTGGAAAAAGAGAGAACAAAATGAAATAAAAAGAGAGGGGACTCTTTTGATGAAGATATGCCTACAGTCTTCATTCACTAGGGTTCTTTTTTCTTTTGCGAATTGGAGACGGAAGTTCCTCATAAATCGCGTTGAATAGATTCGTTAGATATTCTTTATTGTCCACATCCTCGACAAGTAGCATTTCTTTTGCCCCTTGATAAGGTATTTCGTAATGGAGGATCGGCATGGTTTTTTTCGCCGCTTCGACGGGTTTTAAAAGAAATCTATTGTCGTATATCCCCCCTACAATTTTTCCACGATAATAGATAATGTATTCGCCCATCATTTTTTGATATGTTATCTCATCCAAACTAGACAACTGATCTAAAATAAAATCTAAGTATTCCTTGCTGGAAGCCATTGCATTTACTCCGTTTTTCACTCGCTTTATCTTCCCAATATTATTGCTTTATTGATTGGAAGATGCAAAAGAAAGCGATGCGTATCTACATTAAGCGCTCGTGAACTCTAAGTTTTATAAGAAAAAGCACCAAAGGGAATCCTTCGATGCTTTTTGCTACTGGTTGCTTATTTGAACCAGAACGGATAGTCGTTGAGAACGATGCAGATGATGTCTAGCAACCAACCGACGGTTCCGGCAGCAATAATCCAAAGAATGCCAAGGACGAGCTCAAGCATATTATTATGCTTGACCGCTTTGAGAATTCTCCAAACCGCCCAAGTGATATCAAGAAACCAAAGGCAAAGCACGAGCTTGAGCCATTTCGGATTCTTCTCCATCCATTTGATATAGGAATCCATAAACGTACTTCCTTTCCGAAAATAAGATACCACAGCACAGTTACAATTTACATAGTAAAGCGAGGTTCTTTTTTTAGCATTTCTCGTTGGAACCTAGTCGAAGCAAAATCCTGATTTACCAAACGCTTTCATAGATAGGAGAAAAAAATACACTATGATAAAATAGGAAAGTATGGAAAAAGGTAAAGCAACCGCAATACTTCTTTTAGCAGGAAAAGGCGAACGATTCGGTACAATCGTTCCCAAGCAGTTTATCAAAATGGGTGATAAAGAACTTTTTCTTTATGCGGCATCGAGCCTCAATGTATCAAAGCGGATATCCTCTATTATCTACGTTGTTCCCCCAACTTATGAAGCGGAAACGGAACGCATTTTGACGCGAGAGAAACTAGAAAAGAATCATTTTGTGATTCCAGGTGGAAATTGCCGGCAAGAAAGTGTCTATCTGGCGCTCTCCTTTTTAGCAAAGCAAGGAATTGAGAGCGACAGCATCGTCTTGATTCATGATGGGGATCGGCCAAATCTAAAAGAAATTTATATAAAGAATACTATCGAAAAAGCCTTGTCTTTTGGTGCGGCCGTCACATCCATCCCCGTTAGTGATTCCGTTGCATTTGTGGAAAACGGCTCAGTTCTTTCTTATTACGACCGCAAAAAGTCTTGCGCTCTTCAAACGCCACAAACATTTCGTTTTTCCCTCATTTTCGAAGCAGAAAATAGAGCAAGAGCAAAAGAAAAGTTCTATACTGATGAAGGTTCTTTGCTTTTGGGAGAAATGGGCAAAGAATCACAAATCGTCATGGGCGATAAAAGTAACATTAAAATCACGGAACCATTTGACGAAATCATCTTTTTAGCGAAATAGTTATGAGCAAAATTGGCGACATCTTAGAAGGAACCATCGTGCGGGTCTACCCCCGTTATGCAATCATGCTTTTTGATAACGGCGAGACAGGTTTGCTTCATATTTCGGAGCTCAGCAAAAGATTCGTCGTCGATTTGCCAGCGACTCTACTTGTGGGGAGTATCCACAAAGTCAAGGTTATTGAGATAGACGAAAAAAATCATTCCATGAAAGTGTCCAAAAAGAAGCTCGATGAAAGTGAGAGACACCACTACCTCAAAAAGAAAAAAGTTCCTTATCGTGAGGCGGATTTCACCGCCTTGCGTGATAATCTGGCAAAATGGATCGAGGAGGAAAACTCAAGCCAGCAATAAATAAGGAAAAGGAGAAAATATGATAATCGAATGCAAAAATGATAACTTAGTCAACGAGGTCAATTATGCCGACTATAAAGAAAAAGTCGCCGAAATTGACGCGATGATTAAAAATGGAACAGGAGCGGGCAATGACTTTTTAGGATGGGTTGACTATCCAATTCAGTATGACAAAGAAGAACTCGCTCTTATTAAAGAAAGCGCGAAATACGTACGAGAGAATTACGATGTTCTTGTCGTCGCCGGCATTGGCGGAAGCTATTTGGGAGCACGCGCCGCGATTGAAGCAATCAACGGCTTACACGGTAACAAAAAACCAGAGATTATTTTCATGGGCCAAACGCTCGACCCAACCTATATCGCCGAAGTAATGGAATATCTCAAAGACAAGAAGTTCGCGATTAACGTTATTTCCAAAAGCGGGACCACAACAGAAACCAGTGTTTCCTTCCGTTTGCTTAAAGAAATGCTCGAAAAGAATTTCGGCGTGGAAATGGCACGCAAATCCATTTTCGCTACAACCGACAAAGAGAATGGTGCACTTTTGACATTGGCCAAAAACGAAGGGTACGTCCGCTTCGTTTTGCCAAGCAATATTGGTGGACGATACAGTGTCCAAACCGCAGTCGGTCTCTTTCCGATCGCCGTCGCTGGTATTGATCCAGAAGAAATATTAAAAGGAAGCGCCGCCGCACGTGTCGATTGTTCCAACCCTGATGTTGAGAAAAACGAATGCTACAAATACGCCGTGATCCGTCACGCAATGTACGAAAAATATCATAAATCCGTCGAATTCTTTATTAGTTACGTCCCTTCTTTCGTCCAAATCGGCGAATGGTGGAAACAACTATTCGGCGAAAGCGAAGGAAAAGACGGAAAAGGGCTTCTTCCTGCAAGTGCCACTTTCACAACCGACCTCCACTCGATGGGTCAGTTCATTCAAGAAGGGACAAAAGTTTTCTTTGAAACCACGCTTCATTTAAAAAAACATCGCGATTCCGTCATTTTGCCACGCGATAACGAAAATTTGGATGGCCTTAATTATCTCGCTGGGAAAGATTTGGGGTGGATTCAAGATAAAGCCTATGAAGGAACAATCCGTGCTCACACCGATACCGGTCATAATGACAACCTCATCTTAGACATGGAAGAAATGACTCCATTCAATCTCGGATACTTCTTCTATTTCATGGAAAGAGCTTGCGCAATGAGCGCTTATCTTAATGGTGTCAACCCCTTCAATCAGCCCGGTGTTGAAGTTTATAAGCACAATATGTTCCACCTTCTTGGCAAGCCCGGATTTTAATCAGAAGAGACAAGAATGATAAAGCCCTGAAAAAGGGCTTTTTATTTCGTTGACGCACCGAAA
>DBJG01000011.1:0-3283 GCA_002296455.1 Caryophanales bacterium UBA782
CATAAGGCAATGGTCTCGGTCGCTGAGCTTCTTGGCCATGAATACTACATCCATTGCGACTTCTGCGGAATCGATCTCGTCGCAAAGCTCCCATTGACCCACGAAATCAAAATCGGTGACAGCATTTCCTATGACTTCGATATAGAAAAAGCCCATGTGTTCGATCCAAATAGCGAATTAAGAATCGCCTAAGACAGGGCAAAGAGAAAAATCCACACCGCGTTATTGTGGGGTGGATTTTTCTTTTAGTCATAATCAATATTCAAAGAGTGCTCGCCTACACAATCGCGTGAAATCTTTCCTTCCGCGATTCTAACCCCATCAAGAAAATACTTTGCCTCTTTTGGGGAAAAGACACATCCTTTCTTTTTGCTTATTTTGACATGCACGGTCAGCTTCCCAACTGATAAGCGATAACGAATTCCCTTGCTTTCTTTTGGTAGCATCGGCGCAAAAGAAAAGAAATCTCCTTCCGCCCTGAAACCAAGCAAAGAGAAAACGGCCAAAGTCAGCCATGAGGCCGTTCCTGAAAGGATTGGGCCGATGTTTTCCTCCGTTTCACTATTGTTGTACTGCGTGCAAAAACGCGGATTTCCTTTATAAAGAGAAGGGTTGTCCAAAACATGATAAGGCAGAACAAGGTCAATCATATAGAAGGCGTCATCCACCATTCTCTCTCTTAATTTATCGTCCTGAACGGTTTTGCTTGCCTCCAACAATGCGACGCTCATCATCATCGTCGCGTGTTTGAATACGCCACCGTTTTCTCTATCACCGGGAAAATAATGATCGGTTGCGCTAGATTTTGCGCCCGCTAAGGATAAATTTTCTGGGGTACATAATTTATAGCCAGCAGGGCATTTTAAATAAGTGTCCACAACGATTAGCATCGAGCGGATTTGCTCTTCACTAGCGACTTTGGAAAGCAGAGACCAAGAAAAACTATTCAAGTAATAGGAGCCATCAATCTTCGGGTCAATTGAAATTTTGTCGCCTTTACTACCAATAAATTGAGTATGAACGGGATTATCGCGGTTAAGCAGTACGCGAGCAAAATAGCCTTCGATGTAGGCACTTTCTTGTGTGTTTTTTGTCATAGAAGAAGCAAGGGCACGGCCGAATTCTTCTTCCTCTTTCCAACAAACCCTTTTCATTAAAGAAGCATAATCATTCGCGGCAATAATCAACAAAAACGCATTCATTACAGACTCGCTATACGAAGATCGAAAGGGAGCCCCATAGGATTCTTTCAAGGCACGTAGTTGTTTGCGGTAGGCTTTTTCTTTGCTTGGACCATCCAAATAATCGGGGTCTAAGCGCAAGCAGTCGTTCCAATCTGCGCTATCAAGAAGCGGAAGAGAATGCTTACCAATCGAAATTTTGCCGCTATAAATCAAAATGGCCTTTAGTGTCTTCTGAAGCGTACGTTTCTTGTTTTTTCCCGCGATTTTGAACCTCTTAGAGAGAAAAGAAGTATTTCCGGAAATATCAACATAACGTTTCACGGCTTGTAATAGCCAGAGGGAATCGTCACTACACATCCCCGGCTCTTTGCCAACATAAAAGAAATTGTGATTGGCATAGCCCATTTCATAAACGTTCTCAATCCATTCTTTCAATAAAGATTGAATGAGCTTGTCTTTGCCTTCCGCGTAAAAATACGGCATCGAGGCAAATAAGTCCTGTACCTCTCGAAATCCGATTTCACGATACCCTTTTTGGGTTTGCGAGAAGGAGCGAGACACAAATGTTTGATACTTAATTTGGAAAGGAAGAACATGGTTCACATAAGATGCAAAATAAGAATCATCGTCGCTTTCAATCTGTAGGGGAGCGGAATACTTTTTTTCCGAATTAATAACCTCATGTAAACATTTTTGGACATCTTTATCGGTTTTCAAGAATGCTTGAAGCGTATCAAATTCTTGCTCGAAGTTGCGTAGATGGTCTTCGCCGGTTGTAAGAGATTGATTACTGAGTCCAACTTCTTCCCACAACGTTCTTTTTTCTTTTGCTTGCAAAGTTACTCGTTTCTCTAATGCGAAGAAATTCGGCCCTTTTAGAGACAAAGATGACGGCAACGCGTAAATTTCTTCAGGTTCCTCAATGCTTCCTCGACCAATGAAATTCTGGTAACTCGTTTCGAAAGAATCGGCATATCCTTCATTATCGCGAAAGCTCGCAAAGCGAATCTCGCGTTTAAAGTATTCTGGGTGATAATCGGGAGTGAGGCAACGGAGTTTCCCTTTTTCATCGAAATAAGCCTTGTTTTGAGTAATGACGGTGCTATAAATGACATCCGCCTTTTGGGTATCTGGATTAGAGGAGCCAAACATCCCTGTCGCCACAACGCTTAATTCGCGAGGCATGGTAGCAAGATTCTCTAATTGAATCATTTGAATTTCAATCGCGCTTGGAAAGCCCTTCTTCTGTGGTAATAAAAAGATCGTTCTCCGAATTGCTAGCTCGCTATCTAAAAGATACTCAATCGTCGTGAAATTCGTATGATGTGTGGTTGCTGCTTTTAAAATATGTTTCGTAATATGACCGCTATAGAAAAGTGGTCTGTCCTTCTCGATAACATAAAATTGTCGGTTCGTGGGGTGCCCGTTTTGCTCTGGCGAAAGCCCCCATTCGGTCGCTAGCACTTGAAAAGAAGCTTCTCCACGGAAAGAACCTCCTCCAAAGGCATCCACGACGCTTTTCGGCGTGCTTTGGAGCGGATGGTCAAACCCTTCTCGATTACCCAGCAAAAGGTTTATGGCATAATGAGGTCCAACGTTAGGAGTCTTCAAATCGATAACTTGGTCCCCATCTTGATCCAACCCCCCTCCAAACGCATTGCTCTTCATTGCTGCATCCATCGCTTCTTTCTGATATGGAAAACTGATCTTTTCTTCATTTGTCATATTGAAAAGAACGATAGAAGAATCGTGGATTTCAAAAAGATAATTGTTTCCTTTTGGAAGAGCGTGGCAAAAGAAAGCAACATTCTCGTTTGCGAAAAGGATTTTGAAAAATGGAGCACACTTTTTTAAACCGTTTACCCCAATGATTGTTTTAGGGCTTAAAGAGAGTAAAAACGAATCATTAATGGTTGTTTTTCCGTAGATTTTTGAAATCTCGTGCGCTTGAGCATTCCGATTCGCGCGACTGTCGATTATCGTTTCCATACTGTTATTTGCATTTTCGAGAAATGCCAATCACTCCTTCTTTTTAAAAGAGGTTCTATAAACGAACGATCAAGAAGAATCGGGAACCGAACCTCTTTTTCTGCTCTCAT
>DBJG01000011.1:3345-3697 GCA_002296455.1 Caryophanales bacterium UBA782
CATTCTTGAAGAACAAAAGAAAAGCGAGGCTATGTTTTCATAGCCTCGCTTCGCCATTATTTCACCGGCCTAATTATGATGTTGCCTTTTTCCTCGTCGACAAGATACTTACTCTTTGTGTCGATTTCGCCCTTCACAATCGCCGTCGCGATAACCGTTTCCACGTTATCTTGGATGAAACGCTTTAATGGTCGCGCGCCAAAGGAAGGTGAATAAGCACTATCGAGAATAAACTTCTTCAACGCGTCAGAGAAGGTGAAACTATAGTACTGCTCCTTTAAGCGCACATCTAACTCGCCAAGCATCTTCTCCACAATCCGGTACTGAACGTCTTTCGAAAGAGGATTGAAGT
>DBJG01000067.1:0-6397 GCA_002296455.1 Caryophanales bacterium UBA782
ACTATCAATTACTTTAGATAAACTGTTGGGCGAACCGAATAATAGCGACAAACAAAAATTTAATTACCATATCATAATGAGTTACATAATGTTTTTTACAGATTATGTTGAACAATTATATTCAAAAAGAATAACAGTAGATGAATTTGTAGACAAAATCAGTAATGGAATTGAGTCTTTTAATTTGCTCAAATCTAACGGTATGATGGACCTCGATACAATTGAGCGAAACCTATCTCTTCTTAATGAACAAGATGAAAGAACAGAGGACAGACTTGGGTTTTAAATGGGATGGTAAAACAATGGGCGACTGTATTTTGAATGAGCATGATGTAGCCAATGAATTGTGCGGATTATCTGAGAAAATTCTGAGATATAAGTTTCGACACAGTGGGACTTTCTTTGATGCCGATATGATAGAAAACTATTTCTTTTATGATGTGATGCAGTTTTTGCTTTTTGTTCGTGGCAAAGAAGGAAAAATCGAATTTCTCAATAAAATTTATGAGCGTTGCAAAAATAAGAGAATGAAAGAAATCCCGGAATACAAAGAAATATACCTAGAGTTTCAAAAGCTTATTGATACGGATTAAGAAATACAAATTTGGTAATGACGAATCCGTTAATAATTCAGAGAAACGATATGCATTAGGTTTGTGTTTTAAATTCAATCAGAACAAAAAATAAACACTTTTGGGTCTCGTTCTTACAAAACCTCAAAGCAGCCCGTTTGGTGGTCTCGGTCGATACTACAGTGAATAACTAGAATTTCTTACCCCAGTGAATCTTGCCTTTTTCAAATCGATCCACTTGGCTCTTAGGCTGCTTTTCCTTACCAAAAATCAATAAAGAAATGGGCAAATAGCCATCTGGAAGAGAGAACTCCTTAATTAGCTTATGATAAAAATCACTATCGAATTTAATGCCAGCCCATAACGAACCATATCCTAGTTCTGTTGCGGCAAGCAGCATGTTCTCACTTACGGTGCTAGCGTCTTCAAGTAGAAACTCCATTGTGGGATTTTTATTCGAATCGCCGATGACAAGCACTGTTAACGATGCGGTTGCGGCAATCGCGCACGTCGGTTTCTCTTTCTGGAATTCCGTCCAGAAGGCATTGTCCGTGTTCACGATAAGCTCGTAGGGGCGACGATTCATCGCGCTAGGTGCTTCAAATCCAGCCTTCAGTATTTTCTTGATGTCGTCTTGACTCATTACGTGTGGCAAATAAGCGCGAACGCTGATGCGCTTTTCGATGCATTCTAAAGTATTCATCGTTCTTTCTCCTGCAAGAATTATAACTATTTTCCGTTTTTCTCTCTAATGAAAAGAAAAATAAAATTACAACACCTAGTTTTCACTACGATGTGGAATCGTGAGAAAAACCCTTGTACAATGGCAACATTATTGAGGTACATTCGAATGAAAATTGCAATTAGTTCCGATTCATCTCTCGACTTAACTCCCGAGTTAATTCAAAAATATGATATCCATGTCGTTCCTTTTTCTATCGTCATGGGGGAAAACGCCTATTTAGACGGCGAAGTCACAAGTAAAGACATTTTTGCCTATACTGCAAAAACGGGTAAGCTTGCTCGCACAAGCGCAGTGAATGAAGCCCAAAGTGAGGCTCATTTTGCTTCTCTATTAAAAGATTACGATGCCGTCATTCACTTTACGATTTCTAGCGATATGAGCGCCTCTTATCAAAATGCTGTTCTCGCCGCTAAGAAATTTGCTAATGTTTACGTTGTCGATTCTCGCACCCTTTCAACGGGTGTCGCTCTTCAAGCCATTTATGCCAAAAAATTAGCGGACAAAGGCTTAATCCCCGAAGAAATTGTTGCGCGCGTCAAAGAAAGAATCCCTTATGACCAAGCATCTTTCGCGATTGAAGCGGTGAATTACCTTTATAAAGGTGGGCGCTGCTCTGGCTTAGCGGCCCTTGGCGCGAATCTCCTTCATATCCGTCCACAAATCATTGTGAAAAACGGAAAGATGGGCCCAGGAAAGAAATTCCGCGGACCGATGATCCGTTGGGTGAAAGACTATGTCGAGGAAACGCTTCGTGAATATCCTAACCCCGATCACTCCATCGTATTTATTACCTATAGCAGTGCGACGGATGAGGCTGTTGCTTGGTGCAAAGAACGCCTTGCCCAAGCGGGGTTCAAAGAAATCTATAACACCAATGCTGGCGGGACGGTTTCTTGCCACTGCGGGCCAGGGACACTAGGCGTTCTCTATTTCAATGATGGCGATCACGAATAGGATATCATTCGATTTTCTTGCAAAAACGCTTTTCGTATACTAATATGTGCGTGCGGAAAACCCTCGGCAGAGGTTCCGTCAAAGCTAAACTGAGGAGTGGCAGAGTTAGCCACTCTTTGTTTTTATTGGAGGTTTGAATGGAAGAAATAGCGAAAGTCAGATCGTTACTAGAAAAACCTTTGCTGGAGAAAGGATATGAAATCGCCGATATTCGCTTATCACGCGATAAAGGCGGAATTGTTCTCTCCATCGTTGTCGATCGCGTAGAACCGATATCGCTCGACGACATTGTGAAAGTGAGTGAGCTCATTAATCCACTTCTTGATAAGGAAGATCCGATTGAAGGGGCTTACACGCTTGATGTCTCCTCGCTAGGCGCGGAAAAACCGATTGACCCAATGCGTTTAGATAAATACATCGGAAAATACGTCAACATTCATCTCCTGCACCCCTTGAAAGGGAAGAATAACTTGGAGGGCACTCTCCTAGAGACGAATGAAAATTCCCTTACGCTCGAAATCAAAGACAAAGCAAGAAGAATTAAAACTGAAGTAGAGCGTAAAAATGTTGACAAAGCAAGATTAGCCATTGAATTCTGAAAGGAAAAAACATATGCCAAGCAAAAAGAAAAATGCAATTCAAATGCCAAAGTTGAGCGATGCGGTCAATGAGATTGCGAATTCGAAAGCACTCACGGTAGAAAGTGTTGTCGCGGCTCTTACGGAAGCCTTAAGAAAGGCCTACATCAAGTATCTTGGTGGCGGAGATGACGCTGTTGTTGATGTCAAAATTGATCTCGGCAAAGAGACCGTCTATGTGGCTCAACTTAAAAAAGTCACGAAGAATGTCACGGATGACTATTTGGAAATCGACTATGAAGAAGCGAACGAAGGCCTTACCACTCCGATTTGGAAAGAAGGGGACCTTTATCCCATTCCAGCGACCGTGAGCGAGCTTTCCAAAGTGTTCGCTAATGCCGTCAAAGGAAATCTACGAAACGAACTTGGAAAAGCCGAAAGAAGCGCGCTTTACGACATCTATAAAGACCACATCGGCGAAATGGTCACCGGAACCGTGGAAAAAGCGGACGAGAGAAGCGTTTCCGTCAACATCGGAAGAACAACTGTTGAACTTACGCGTCGTGAAATGATTGGTGATGAATTCTTCCGCATCGGCGATAACATCAAAGTATACATTCAAGAAGTTAAACAAGCCCAAGACGAAGGGAAACCAAGCCGTGGCTCTCAAATTGAAGTCACTCGTTCTAGCGAAGGATTCTTGCGTCGCTTATTCGAAGAGGAAATCCACGAGATTTATGATGGTACGGTTATCATCAAAGGAATTGCTCGCGAAGCCGGCGTGCGAAGCAAAGTTGCCGTCTATAGCAATAATGATGACGTCGATCCAACTGGCGCATGCATTGGCCAAGGTGGAAATCGCATCCAAAAAATCGTTTCTCAGCTTGGCAATGGTATTGACAAAGAAAAAATCGACATCATTGCTTATAGCAAAAATCCCGGTTTATTCATTGCCGAATCCTTACGTCCGGCGCAAGTGCTCGGCGTTAAGATCGTCGATGAGAACGCGACCCCACGTCCAAAAGCGACCGCGGTTGTTCGCGATGAGCAACTTTCTTTGGCCATCGGCAAAAAGGGAGCGAATGCACGCTTAGCAAATAAGCTCACCGGATGGAACATCGACATCGTCGAAGAATCCATCGCGAAGGCCGAGAATCTTGATTACGTCACGACCGAAGAATTACAAAAACAAGCGGAAGAAGCGAAGCAAGCAGAAGAAAGAGAAGCTTACGCCCGTAAGAGCGCAGAAGAAGCCGCAAAGCGCGAGAAAGAGCAAGCAGAAGCCGCTATCAAAGCTCAAGAGAACGTTGGTACAGAGACCGCTAACGAAGAGCCTGTTTCCGAAAAGAAATCAGTCGCTTCTGTAGAACCAGAAATTAAGGCCGAAGAAACAAAAGTTGCCCCAGCTCCTATCGAAACACCAAAACAAGAGCCTGAGAAAGAAGTCGTTCACGCCGAAGTGAAGACGACCAAGAGCTTACAAGAACTTGAAGAAGAACTTGAGAAAGCGAAGAGCAAGCCAGTTACTTCCACTCGTGGCACTCCGAAAGCCAAACGTCCTCATAAGATTACCGAGGAAGAAGTGGAACGCGTTAAACCAAGCGAAGTCACTCCAGCCATCGATGCGATGCCGATTTATTCACAAGAAGAACTCGACCAAATCGAACAAGAGGAAAGCATGAATGCGGACCTCGACAATATGGACGAGGACGAGGATCTCGATCAATACGATAGCTATTACGATGACGAAAAATAAGCGTGAAATCATTCGTAAAGATATTCTGACGGGGACTCTTTCCCTCGTCATTCCTTGATTCGCCTGGTGAAGAAAGGGAATGGAATCGTCATTGATTCATCTCTTTCTATGGGCGGAAGAGGCGCTTACGTCAAATTCGACGAAGAAGCAAAAAGAAAACTTAAAGACGGGAAGGCTCTAGCAAGAGCGTTCCACGTTTCTCTTTCTCCTTCTTCGCTACAAACCTTGTTGGAGGAACTTAGCCATGTTCGATAATGTGCTTGGATTTCTTGGAATTCTCTTCCGCGCGAATAAAGCATTGATTGGAGAAGAAGCCCGTTCTTCTAAAAAAGGGAAACTTGCTTTCCTCGCTTCTGACGCGAGCGAGAATACGAAAAAAGAAACAAAAACGTTAACGGATGTGTTGCCAACGCTTACTACGTATACCAAAAGTCAATTAGGAAGCGCCCTTGGCTACGAAGGAATTAGTTTCATCCTTATCGTAGACAAAAAGGCTGCAAATTCGTTACTTAAGAAAAGAAAGGAGACACTATGAAAAAAACGCAACAATTCCATTCAAAAAAGAATGACAATCAAAAGCGAAGAATTGAGAATTTCTCTTCTCGCCCCCATGGCGCAAAGAAGGAGGAATTCGCAAAAGTCAACGGAGGTGTCTTCGTCTATTCTAAGCCGCTTTCCGTTGCAGACTTAAGCAAAGCCATCAACGTTCCAAGTGTTCAAATCATCAAATTCCTCTTCGTGCAAGGAAAAATGGTGACAATTAATCAACTCCTTGATGATGAGACAATCGGCACGATTTGTCTTGAATTCGGATACGATTTCAAAAAAGAGAAAGTGGTAGATGCCGACCATTTCGAAGAACTAGAGATTGTTGATGATCCAAAAGACCTTGTGGAGCGCCCGGCGATTGTAACCGTTATGGGGCACGTTGATCATGGTAAAACAACGTTAATTGACGCGATTCGTAATAGCGATGTCGCATCTCATGAGGCGGGTGGTATCAGTCAAGCGATTGGCGCTTATCAAAAAGAATACCAAGGGAAGAAGATTACTATCATTGATACCCCAGGGCACGCTGCGTTTACGGCGATGAGAGCGCGTGGCGCACAAGTCACCGATATCACAGTGCTTGTCGTCGCTGCAGATGATGGCGTTATGCCTCAGACATTAGAGGCCATCGATCATGCCAAAGCTGCAAAATGTGAAATCATCGTCGCGATTAACAAAATGGATAAGCCAGGCGCAAACCCCGAACGCGTGAAGCAAGAGCTTATGGCTCACGACGTTATTGCGGAAGATTATGGGGGCGAAGTCATGATGATTCCACTTTCCGCGAAAACCGGAGAGGGGATTAATGATTTGCTTGATGCGATATTAGTCAAAGCGGAGATGATGGAACTCAAAGCCAATCCTCGCCGCTACGCGATTGGTACCGTTCTTGAAAGCAATCTCGATAAGGGCGAAGGGCCAAAAGCAACTCTTTTGGTGCAAAATGGTACGCTCAATAATAGCGATTATGTCGTTGTTGGCGAAATCTACGGCAAGATCCGCCGTATGACTAACGAACATGGGAAAGTCGTTAAAACGGCTCCTCCAAGCACACCAGTTTCCGTTACAGGACTAAGTGCTGTTCCTAGTGCAGGTGATCGTTTCATGGCTTTCCCGACCGAAAAAGAAGCCAAAGCCATTGCCGAACGTCGCGCTCTAGCCAAAAAAGAGCAAACGCAATCTGGCAGTGCGGCCCTTTCTTTGGCTGATTTGAATAACCTTGTGAATGCAGGGAAAATCAAAG
>DBJG01000067.1:6433-20396 GCA_002296455.1 Caryophanales bacterium UBA782
GACATCAATGTTATCGTGAAAGCAGATACGGCTGGAAGCGCAGAAGCGGTGAAAGCGTCTTTGGAAAAGTGCAGCAATGACCACGTCCATATTCATGTCATCAGCGCAGCGGCTGGTGCCATTAGCGATAGTGATGTTCTTCTAGCGAGTGCTTCAGGCGCCATCATATATGCTTTTAACATCCGACCAGATGCCCGCGTCGCCGAAAAAGCGAAAGAAGAGCATGTGGAAATTCGCCCATATCGCATCATTTATCAAATGATCGATGATATCAATGCGGCGTTAAAAGGCATGTATAAAGCAGAACTTGTTGAGCAAGTTACCGGTCAAGCGGAAGTCCGACACATCTACAAGATTTCACATGTCGGAACAGTCGCTGGATCTTATGTCATCTCTGGCGAATTGAAGGCGAAAGAGAAAGTGCGCCTTCTCCGTGCAGGCGTCGTCACCTATGAAGGGGAACTGGGCTCGCTCAAACGCTTCAAAGACGACGTGAAAGAAGTCAAGGAAGGATATGAATGCGGACTATCCATCGATAATTTCAATGACATCAAAGAAGGTGACATTATCGAAGGATATGAAATGGTGGAGAAAAAATAATGGCAGACCGCAAAGGCAGAATCAAAGCACTCATCGCTCGGAATATCAGCGATATCTTGACTTTTGAACTCAAGAATTCTCACATTGGTATCCCTTCTGTGAATGAAGTCGATGTCAATAGTGATAATAGTCTAGCCAAAGTCTACGTTTCTTTCATTGGTGCAAAATACCCCCGGCAGAATCTAGAAGAGCTCAATCGTTGCAAAGGGTTCGTCCGCACTTCTTTAGCGAAGAAAATGGACTTGTGGAAAGTTCCAGATATTGTGTTTGTCTATGACGACCAATTCGATAAAGCGGAATCGCTTGATCGCGCTTTGGCGAAAGAAGAGAAGGAATTAAGAGATCTGAAACAAGACGACAAATAAAGTTGTGCTACATTCATAAATTGGGTTTGGCTGTATTCAAACCCTTTTTATTTGATGCTTCGATAGAATCGCCTTGGCCCCGGGAGGAGGGCGGTCATCATTGCAAAGCTTTTCGGCTAGGCTATAATGATAGTGGTTTTTGCTCTAATGCCCTTTCGGGGCGTTAGAGTCTTTTTTGTCCACCAAGAGGTAAATCAAGATCAGGATGACCACGATCGCCGTGACGTCCATGCCTTATTTTCCTTTCTCCGCCTTTTTCCCGGGGTGGCTATGAGGAAGCATATGCATCTACTCCTCACTCATTACTAGACATTTTTCCTTCGGTTTACCAAAAAATAATGAAAGATTTAAAATGAATGAATAATTAGTTACTAAAGCATCTGTTTCTTTTAACGTGAAACGCGACGAAGAAAGCGGTCTTTCTTGGAGACGATATCGTATTGCTTTGAGAATCCTACCTCATGAGCGAAAGTATTCTTTTGACCGTTTAAAAGAAAAGTAACGGGGTTCATTTCTTTGCTTTTCATGTCTATCAGTTTATTTAGGGCCGCGATTTTGGCCTCTTTCTTTCCCACTAGACCAAAGAATTCAATACGATGGGCCATTTTCTTATTTAGAGCAATTTCTCCGACTTTCTTGCCATTTTCCAAAATAAGATAATCTTCTTCTCCTTCTTTGTTCGCGCGCTTTGCAAAAGAGGATTTACGCATTGTTTCTCCTGCAAGGATGGGTTTTAAAGAATAAGAGGTTCCTCCAATCTTGTATTCCAAATCCAGAAAAGGAAGGACAAACGCTTGATGGTTATTGAGCATATTGCGGAAATTGATTTTCGCTTCTGGGTGAGAAGCGTATAAAGAATGAAGTGTGTTTTTTGCCCATTCTCGCTCCGTATGCTGAGAGGCGGGGCAAGAAGAGAGAAGGACAGGAATGTTCTCTTCCTTCACAAGGGCTTTAATATCGTCTTCTTTTGCATAATAGAGGGGGCGAATAAAAGTGATATTGCTTTTGGAAAGAAACATTTTTGGTTCGAAAGTGGCCACTTTCCCAGCGTGAACCAGATTCATGAGTAGCGTTTCTAAAACATCATCGCTATGATGGGCGAAAGCGACCTTGTTGCATTTCATTTCTTTTGCAATTTCATTCATCGCCGCTTTTTTCATTCTTGAGCAGATCGAGCAAGGGATGTGATGGCCTTCTTTTTGATGAGAGCGTAACACGTCGATTACGAATGTAGCGTCATGAATGATGAGCGATTTCCCACATTCTTGGCAGTATTTTTGAATTCCGCTCAAATCGCTTTTTGGGAACCCCAAATCTAAATAAACAGGATAGAAAGAAAATTTTTGATTAGAGAAATAGGTGTAAAGCGATAATGCTTTCACGAGCACCAAAGAGTCTTTCCCGCCCGATACGCCAACGAGGATTCTGTCGCCCTCATCAATCAAGGAGTAGTCATCGTCCGCTCTCCTTAAGGCCGCAAGAATGTTACGAATGTATTTTCCCATATATTCACGTTTTTCCGGAAATCATTATAATGATTCCGCAATGGAAAATGGAATCCTTCTCATCGATAAGCCGATTGGACTTACTTCGCGAAATGTTGACAATGCCATCGGTCATATGTTTCATACCAATCGAGTTGGCCATCTAGGAACGCTTGATCCTTTCGCTAGTGGGCTTCTAGTCGTCGCTCTGAATCAAGGGACGAAATTCCTTCCTTTCTTGCCAATTTCGCCGAAAACCTATTTGGCTTCTTTGCGTTTGGGCGAGAAAACTTCGACTGGAGATACCGATGGTGAAGTCGTGGAACGGTCCAGTATCCCTTCTTTGAATAAAGTGAGCATTGAAAAGGCGCTCTCTTCGTTTTTAGGAGAATCCTATCAAATGCCACCAATGACAAGCGCGATTAAAATCGACGGCGTTCCTTTATACAAATACGCTCACAGAGGGGAAGAAAAAGAGCGAGAGAAGCGCTTGATTCACGTATATAAAATCGAACTCGTTTCTTTTGACGGGACGAATTTGTCCTTCCTTGTTTCCGTCTCTAGTGGCACCTATATTCGCGTTCTTGGAGAAGATATCGCTTCTACACTCGGAACCGTTGGGCATCTTGTCTCATTGCGGCGCTTATCCATCGGTAACATTTCTTTAAACGATGCTAAAGACTTGAATTCCATCAAAGAAGGCGATGTGAAAGACCCAACCCCTTATATCTCGGAGGTGCCACATTTCGAAATTGATCCTTCCTTAGAAAAAGCGATTAAAGATGGAAAGAAAATCTCGCTATTGAGTGATTTTGGCCCGCGTGTTTTATTAACACTTGGAAAGAAGGCGCTTGCGGTTTATAAAAAAGAAGGTGGCCTTGTTTATCGTTCTGAAAGGGGACTATTTTGATGAAAAAAATCGTACTCGGTGTCGATAAGCTACCGAAAACAAATCGATTAACCCTCTTGCTTGGCACGTTCGACGGCGTTCATTTAGGTCATTACGAGCTTGTGAAAGATGCTAAGTTCCATAGTGAAGGGGAGCTTGGCGTTCTTTTGTTCGACAAAAATCCTTCAACCCTGCTTGGAAATAAAAGCCCAAGAATTCTGACGTCTTTAGAAGACAAGATTCGTATTTTTTCCTCCTATGGTTTTGATTACGTTTTTGTTCTTCCACTAAACGAACCGCTCCTTCACGAGAGGAAAGAGGAATTTATCGATCATTATTTATTGCCTCTTTCTCCTTCTTTGCTTGTCGTTGGTGAAGATTATTCCTTTGGCCTAAAGGCGGAAGGAAAAGCTCTTGATTTACAGGCAAGATTTGCGACTGATATTGTGCCCATCATGTATAAAAACGGTCATAAAATCGGTACGCAGGAAATTATCGCTTCTTTAGAAAAGGGAGATATAGCGAAAGCGAATGAGGATTTGGGGCGTCTTTATGAAATTCAAGGTAAAGTGATTAATGGCTATCAAAATGGTAGAAAATTCGGTTTCCCGACTGCAAATTTATCCCTTTCCTCCCCTTACGTCGTTCCTCATTCTGGTGTGTATAAAACCATTACTTATGTTCGAGGAATACCCCATAAATCTCTTACGAATATCGGTGACAATCCAACGATTGGATTGCTCAATCACGCAAGTATCGAAACGTATATTGACCATTTTCATGGCGACATTTATGGAGATACGATTTATATTGATTTTCTTTCTTTTTTGCGGGAAGAGAAGAAATTTTCCACAATCGATGATTTGAAAAAGCAATTGGAAATCGACAAAAAATCGCTTTCGGATTGAAAGAAATTGAAATAATTATTACATTTTCGTGTTTTTGTAGTATTATCAAGTTATTAACAATTATTTAAGGAAATTAAAAAATGACAAATGCCACAAAACGCGCTTTGGCTTCTTCCTTACGAAAATTGCTTTTAGAAAAACCGCTGTCGAAAATTACGATCAGCGAAATAAGTGATGGTGCGGAAGTCAATAGGCAAACATTCTATTACCACTTTGCTGACATCATGGATTTGCTCCGCTATGCAAGCCGAATTGAAGGCGAAACGATCGTGAAAGAACTCTCTTTTGGCTATGACTTTGAAAGCGACATTGCTCGTTTGCTCACGCTTTTTAAAGAAAGCTCGCCTGTGATTATGAATTTATACCATTATCTAGACAGGGCTTCTGCCGAAGGGCTGCTAGATGAAGTAACGCATGGCTTTGTGACCTTTTACGCAAAAAAGGCTGCCATAGGGATTGAACTTGCTCAAGAAGACATTCATGATGTTTCCGTCTTTTATGGTCACGCGATAAAAGGGGTCATTCACGATTATGTGCAATCTTCTTTTGCGGGGAATGTTCAAGATATTGCGCACAAAACCGCTTCGATTATGGCTGGGAGCTTCCGCAATTCGCTAATCAATCTTGCAAACGAACGTTTGTCGCGATAAGAATCTTATATATGAACAAGAAAAAAACGAACCACGCTGGTTCGTTTTTCGTTTATTTGTTAAGGGCTTCTTTCGCTGCCTTTTGGTGGGCGTCGAATTTCTTTCTTTCACTCGTATCGAGAATCTTCTTTCTCATGCGAATCGCGTGAGGCGTAATTTCGACAAGTTCATCACTATTGATATAATCGAGGCATGCTTCTAGCGTCATACGACGAGGAGCTTTTAAGACAATCATGAGTTCACGAGTGCTGCTACGGACGTTAGTCATCGGCTTCGCCATTGTGCAGTTTACGGCCAAATCGACGGGATAGCGGTGTTCTCCGACGATCATGCCTTCATAGCAAACATCGCCAGGAACGATGAACATCGTGCCATGCTCTTCGACTTTTTGAAGCGCGTAAGAAGTGGCTTCTCCTTTATCGGTCGAGACGAGAACTCCGATATTTCTTTCACCTACGTCGTGTTGATAAAGTGGACGATACTCTTTGAAGGTGTGATTGATGATGCCATATCCTTTTGTCATTGTGAGGAAGTTGGAGACAAAACCAATAAGTCCACGGGATGGAATGACGTAATTTAGACGCGTATTGGTACCGTTATCATCCATATCCACAAGGCTCGCTCCACGCGCCCCCAAAGTGGTCATCATATCACCGACGAATTCATTAGGGACATCGATTTGGAGGTCTTCGTAAGGTTCACATTTTTGACCATCGATTTCTTTGAGAATAACCTGAGGTTTGCTCACTTCCAACTCATATCCTTCGCGTCTCATTGTTTCAATAAGAACGCCGAGATGGAGTTCGCCTCTCCCAGATACAACCCATTTTTCGCTATTTGGAATACGATGATATTTTAACGAAACGTCGCGCTGAGTTTCTTCATAGAGTCTTTCTTCAATCACACGTGCCGTAACGAATTTGCCATCTTGCCCTCGCATTGGGCTGGAATTTGTGCCGAATTCCATTTGAAGTGTTGGTTCATCGACACGAAGCGGTGGAAGAGAATCGAGATGCTTCGACTCGCAAACCGTTTCGCCAACGCCCATATCTGGAAGTCCGGCGATACCGCAAATATCGCCTGCTTCGACTTCTTGAACCTCGTTGCGGCTCATGCCGTAGAAGGTGTAGAGCTTCATGACTTTAAATTCTTTGGTAGAACCGTCTAGACGAATGTCCGTTAAAGAATCGCCAACGCGAACCTTTCCGCGCTTGATTGTTCCGACACCGATTCTTCCGACGAAATCGTTGTAATCAAGAAGTGCTGGTTGCCATTGGAAGGGGCCATTTGGCTCACAACGTGGCTCTGGGATGTTTTTGATGATGGATTCAAAAACTGGATCCATACCAGGAGCCTGAGTTGCAGGGTCAGGAGAGTTACTCGAAGTGCCGTTCAACGCACTTGTGTAAACAATTGGGAAATCAAGGAATTCGTCTGGCGCGCCAAGCTCGATGAAAAGGTTTAATACTTCATCGATAGCGCGTTGAGGATTTGCGTTCGGGCGATCGACTTTGTTAATGACGACGATTGGCTTGATGTGATTCTCTAAGGCGTTTTTTAAAACAAAACGCGTTTGCGGCATCGTTCCTTCATAAGCGTCAACAAGAAGCAAACAACCATCAACCATGTGCATGATACGTTCTACTTCGCCGCCGAAGTCAGCGTGCCCGGGGGTATCAACGATGTTGATTTTGTAATCTTTGTAACGAATCGAGGTGGTTTTGGCAAGAATGGTGATCCCGCGTTCATGCTCAAGGGGGTTGCTATCTAGCATACGGTCTTGGACCGCCTCATTGTCACGAAAAGTGTGGCTTGATGTGAAAAGACTATTGACGAGGGTTGTTTTCCCATGGTCGACGTGAGCGATGATAGCAATATTTCTTATTTTCATGGGAAAACCTCCAAAAACAAACGAAAAAAATATAATCTTGCGCACGCCTATGCGCAATAAAAACTTGTTTGAAAGCACTACCTTACTGAGAAAATTAAAGCAAGTGAGTCTGTTTTATTAAGCATGTTTGCTAAAGAATCATTCATGAACAACAAAACGAATTAGCATCGGGAGTTGTTAATTATTTTACTTATCGATTGATACTAAAATTCCGTCATGTCGCAATCAAAGTCAACAGTTTATGTCTCCTTGCCATTAACTTGCTTTGCGATTCGATTCTTTTCCTTGATGAGCATTCCCTTTGAGCGTATATTATTTGTCGCAGCCTATCTTTGTTTCGACCAGTACTCCCTGATTCAACATTGATAGAGCCAAGTCATTATTAAAAGGAGAAAAAACATGGCTTTAAACAAAGAAGAAGTCAACGTCGTCGTCAAGAAATTCGGCAAAAACGCCGCCGACACCGGTTCGACCGAGGTTCAGGTCGCCCTTCTTACTAAGAGAATTCAAAAGCTCACCGAACACCTCAAGAACAACCAACAAGATGCGATTGCTAGACGCAACCTTCTCATCTTAGTAGGCAAACGTCATAGTTTGCTCGACTATCTTGCGAAGAATGATCGCGAAGCATATCTCAAACTCATCGCTTCTCTTGGACTTCGTAAATAATTACATTGAGTTTCATTGGCCTTTCCTGCAGGGAAGGGCTTTTTTGTTTCTGTGTATCAATTCCGTCTTGCCGCTTGTCTAAAAGAGCGTTCTTTTTAACTTTTTAATTTCCTACATTCTTGCGATGTAAGAACAAAGTCTAAAAAACTTATTACTTCCGATATCCGATGCTTTCCGTTTATGGTAAGATTGTTCGCGTTAAAAATAAGGAAAAGAAAAAATGAAAAAAACATTCGAACTCGACTTTGAAGGCAGAAAAATTATCGTCGAGACCGGAGAGATCGCGAAGCAAGCTGACGGCGCGACCTTCATCCGCTTCGGAGACACCGTCGTTTTATCGACCGCATGTTGCTCCGACAATCCAAAAGAAGGGGATTTCTTCCCTCTTACCGTTGATTACATCGAAAAACAATACGCAATCGGAAAGATCCCTCAGTCCTTCCTTCGTAGAGAAGGTAGACCAGATGAACACGGCATTTTAAGCGCACGTCTTATCGACCGTCCTATCCGACCGCTTTTCGCTGAAGGGTTCCGTAACGAAGTCCAGCTTGTCAATA
The DNA here is from genome assembly GCA_002296455.1 of Caryophanales bacterium UBA782. GTDB lineage: Bacteria > Bacillota_I > Bacilli_A > RFN20 > CAG-826 > UBA4951. The sequence goes on from DBJG01000067.1 coordinate 14,447, forward strand.
CGGTCATGAGCTGTGACCCTGACTATACGCCGGAAATGACTGCAATGTTGGGCAGTTCTTTGGCCCTTTGCATCAGCGATATCCCATTTGATGGCCCAGTCGCTGGTGTTATCGTGGGAAGAGTCGATGGAAAATTCGTCATCGATCCAACCGTTGAAGAAAAAGCTAAGAGTGATATTAATCTCACTGTCGCCGGCACTAAAGATGCCATCATGATGGTGGAAACAGGCGCTGCAGAAGTCCCAGAAGAAGAGATGCTCGATGCCATCATGTATGGGCACGAAGCTATCAAAAAACTCTGTGCTTTCCAAGAAACGATTATTAAAGAAATCGGACGCGAAAAACGCCAGATTGATCTTTACGCCCCTGATCCAGAAGTCAAGAAAGACATCGAAGGACGCATTGGCGAAAGAATGGTTAAAGCCATTTCCATCTTCGACAAATTGGAACGTCAAGACGCCATCGATGCTTTGAAAAACGAAATTCTTGACGATTACGATTCCCGTAAATACGAGAATGAGAAGACTCACGCCAAGACCATGATGATGGTCAATGACATTCTTGAAGCGATGGTTGCTAACGAAGTCCGTCGCCTCATCACGGAGGAGAAGATTCGTCCAGACGGAAGAAAAGTTGACGAAATCCGTCCACTTAATGCGCAAATCGATCTTCTTCCACGCGCCCATGGTAGCGCAATGTTTACACGTGGCCAGACCCAGGTTATCTCTACGACGACTTTAGGGCCTCTTAGCGATGCTCAGCTCATCGACAACCTCACTGGTGAAAGTGAGAAGAGATTCATGCATCAATATAACTTCCCGCCATATAGCGTTGGCGAAATTGGGCGTATGGGCAGCCCAGGCCGTCGGGAAATCGGACATGGTGCCTTAGGCGAAAGAGCTTTGTCGTATGTCTTGCCGAGCGCTGAAGAATTCCCATACACCATTCGGACTGTCGCTGACGTTGTTGAATCTAACGGATCTAGCTCCCAAGCTTCTATTTGTGCTGGGTGCATGAGTTTGATGGCCGCTGGTGTTCCGCTTAAAGGAATCGTGAGCGGTATTGCGATGGGTCTTATTAGCAGTGGCCCATTCGATGGCAAACACCCTTACACCATCCTTACCGATATCCAAGGATTAGAAGATCACTTCGGCGACATGGACTTCAAGTGTGCTGGTACCGCGAAAGGTCTTACAGCCCTCCAGATGGATATTAAGATTCATGGCGTTACCCGTGAAGTTCTTAGCGAGGCGCTCTCACAAGCGAATAAGGCACGCGCCGAAATTCGTGAAGTTATTGCCACCGCTATCCCAGAACCACGCAAAGAAGTTAGCAAATACGCACCGAAGATGACGCACTTTACCATCGATCCAGACAAGATTAGAGACGTTATTGGAACGGGTGGAAAAGTCATCAACGATATCATCGCAAAGTGCGATAATGTCAAAATCGATGTCGAAGATAGCGGTGATGTCACAATTTATCACGTGAATCGCGATATGATTAACAAAGCCAAAGAGATGATTGACAATATCGTTCGTGAGGCGAAAGTCGGCGAAATCTACGAAGGTATTGTGAACCGTGTCGAGAATTATGGCGCGTTCGTGAACTTGTTTGGCGACACGGATGGCCTTTGCCATGTGTCTCGTCTTGATTGGAAATACATTGAAGATGCGACCAAAGTCGTCAAAGTCGGCGACAAGCTCAAAGTCGTCGTCATCGGCATCGAAGACGGAAAAGTCAAGGTTTCCCATCGTGAATTCCTCGATAAACCGGCCGATTATGTGGAGCGTCCAGAACGCACCAATAAGCCGAATGGTTCCTTCCATAATGGACATGGAAGAGGCGACCGTAAAGGCGGAAACCGTCGTTAATGAGAATAGGCCAGCATGAGCGTTCCTCATCTGACCTTTTTCTTTACAAAATTTCATGCTTCTTTTCGCCACAATTTTGTAATTGTGTTATGCTTCTATCGTTATGAAAGATGTAATTATTATTGGTGCTGGTGCCGTTGGGGCTTTCGTTGCTCGAAGCTTATCACGATATCAGCTTTCCGTTCTCACGATAGAGAAAGAAAACGATGTTTGCGACGCTACGAGCATGGCCAATAGCGCGATTGTCCATAGCGGATATGACCCCTTGCCTGGAACGAACAAGGCGAAATTCAATGTGGCTGGCAATCGAATGATGCGCCAGGTTTGCGAAGAACTTGATGTGCCTTTTAGCGAATGTGGCACTTTGACCGTCGCTATTTACGATAACCAGATTCCTTTGCTTCATGAACTTGAGAAGCGGGGGGAGGAAAATGGCGTCCCGACGCGTCTTTTGTCCATAGAAGAAGTAAAGGCAATGGAACCGAACATCAATCCAGATGTGAAAGGCGCGCTTTTGTGCCCGACAGGCGGCATCGTGAATCCGTTTTTACTTGTGACGCATGCATTTGAGAACGCAATCGATAACGGAGTCACACTTTCTCTTAACGAAGAAGTCACTGGGATTGAACATAATGGTGACCACTTCATCGTAAAAACGAACAAGGGAACGCACGAAGCAAAAGTTGTCATCAATGCAGCGGGTGTCCATAGCGACGATATCGCCAAAATGATTGAACCAATTTCTTGGAGCATCCACCCTCGTAAAGGCGAATATTATGTTTTGGATCATTTTGGTGGAGGACTTGTCAATCACGTTCTTTTCCCTCTTCCAAGCGAAAAAGGAAAAGGCATTCTTGTCACGATGACGACAAGTGGCAACTATCTGGTCGGACCAAGTAGTGAATGGGTCGACTCTAAAGAAGATAATTCGACGGATCTTTTAACACTCATAGATGTCAAAGAGCAAGCCCGAACGCTCGTTCCGAATATTCCGTTTCAGCACCAAATCCGCGTTTATAGTGGCTTAAGGGCAACACCGAGCACCCATGATTTTATCATTGAACCAAGCAAAAAATATGATACGTTCATCAATGTCGCTGGTATTGAAAGCCCAGGGTTAGTCTCTAGCCCAGCAATCGGAGAATATGTTGTGGAGCATCTCGTGAGAAAAGTGCTTCCTCTTCGCCCGAATACGCATTATAAAGCGGCTGTAAGGCCTTATTTGAAGCCACTTTATATGAGCCTTGATGCGCGCAACAAATTGATTCAGAAAAATCCCCATTATGGCAAGCTTCTTTGCAATTGTGAGAAAGTTTCTCTTGGCGAAATTGAGGACGTGCTCTCTAGAAGCGTCCCAACCAACAGCATCAAAGCGCTCAAAAAGCGCACACGCGCTGGCTTTGGGAAATGCCAAGGCGGATTTTGCCAGCCTCTCGTTTTGGAAATTCTTGCTAAGGAAAAACATCTTTCGCCCCTTGATATCCCTTACGATCAAGTGGGAAGCGAAATCCTTCTAAGCGAAGTCAAAAAGGAGGAAAAATAATGATACAAAAAGATTTGGTCATTATTGGTGGCGGAAGTGCTGGGATGGCTGCCGCGGTTGGCGCTTATGATGCGGGGATTCGTGATATCCTCGTTTTGGAAAAGCTTCCTTTTTTGGGCGGTATCTTAAACCAATGTATTCATAATGGTTTTGGGCTTACGGAATTCAAAGAAGAATTGACAGGGCCTGAATTCGCCGCTCGATTCATCACACAAATTGAAGAAAGAAATATCGATTATCGCTTAGAAACGACCGTCACCGATTTAAGAAAAGACAAAACGCTTGTTTATACTAGCGAAAAAGAAGGTGCCGTTGAAGTTCAAGCCAAAGCCATCATCATGGCGGCGGGATGCTACGAAAGAAACGCAGGTGCGATTGGAATTCCTGGCACTAGACCTGCGGGCGTATTAACAGCAGGGCAAGCCCAGCTATTCTTAAATGAATACGGCTATTTGGCTGGCCATAAAGTCTTTATTTTGGGGTCTGGTGATATTGGTTTAATTATGGCTAGACGTTTGACCTTAGAAGGGGCGAAAGTCCTTGGGGTAGCCGAAATTTGCCCTTGGAGCAATGGACTTAACCGCAATATGGTTCAGTGCTTGTATGACTTTGATATTCCGCTTTATCTGTCTCATACAGTAAGTAAAATCATCGGGAAAAAACGTGTAGAAGCGATTGAAATTAGTGAAGTGGATGCGAAAATGATGGCGATTCCTGGAACCGAAAAGCGTTTTGATGTCGATGCGTTAGTTCTTTCCATCGGCCTTATTCCAAATAACAACCTATTAAGCAACATCGGCATCCCGACAAGTCGTAGCAAAGGTGCGGTTGTGGATGAGAATTACGAAACGCCGGTGGAAGGGATTTTCAGCTGTGGGAATGTTCTTCACGTCCACGACTTGGTCGACAATGTCGTAAGCGAGGCACGTGATGCTGGAAAAAAAGCCGCGCGTTACTTAAAAGGCGAACTTCATCGTGATGGAATAGAAACAAGCATCAACGCGGGAGAAGGCATTGGCTATGTCCTCCCTTCTCTCCTTGATTATCCTAACGCAGAAGAGAAAATATCCTTCAAATTCCGCGTGAGGAAGCCAAGCAAAAACGTTTATATTGATTATTACGATGGTGATCATATTGTAAAGAGCGTTTGGAAACCCATCATCATCCCTAGCGAAATGGAAATTGCTCAGCTGCCGAAGACCCTTTTCTCAGGGACCAAGCCAATCACGATTTCGCTCCGCCAAAAGGAGGGCAAGCAATGAAAAAAGAACTCATTTGTATATGCTGTCCAAGAGGCTGCAAACTCCTTGTGGATACCGACACGGACACTGTGACGGGCAATTTCTGCCCTCGTGGAGCTAAATACGGCCTTCAGGAAGTAAAAAATCCGACCCGTGTGCTCACTTCGACCGTCCGTATCGAAGGGGGTGAGCTTCCGATGTGCCCCGTAAAGAGTAAAGACCCCATTCCAAAAGGAAAGCTTTTCCTCGCAATGGAAGAAATCAATCAGGTCCGTTTGAAAGCGCCAGTTCATATCGGCGATACGGTGATTGAGGATTTAGCTGGTACAGGGGTATCCCTTATCGCTACACGTAATATGGAGAAAATATAGACATGAAAATTTTCGTTTTTAGCGATATCCATGGTCGTAAAACGGTTATGGAGAGAATCAAAAACATCATTGACCTAGAAAAACCAGATCGCATTTTTTTCTTAGGCGATTTCCTTTATAACGGGCCTCGGAATGGCGTCCCTGCGGATTATGATGGCATGGCTGTTGCCAACATGGTGCGGCCATATCTATCAAATTCGCTTTTCGTGAAAGGCAATTGTGATGCCGCCGTCGATGACACCGTTTTGGGGGTGAGACTCCCTAAGCGCGTGGAAATCACGCTTAGCAAACATCGTTGCGTGTTAGCCCATGGCGATGACCTCGACCCTTCCTTTTTGGATTTGAAAGAAGGGGACATTTTCTTCTCAGGCCACACGCATGTTTGGGTGCTAAAAAAAGAGAACGGTGTTACTTATGTCAATCCCGGAAGCCCTTCTTTCCCCAAAGAGAATGCGGAACCTAGTTTCGCCTCCTTTAGCGAGAAAAAAATCGCGATTCTTCGACTTCGAGATTGTTCGGAAATCGCTTCCATGGACATTTGAGCCGTTTTTTCTATTTTTCAATTTCTCTTTCCTTTATACTTAAGGAAACACCTCATTTTTTATTTGCTCGGAGGATGATTTATGAACGATAAAATCCGCATATTTACGCTCGGTGGACTCGACGAAGACGGTAAAAACTGCACTGTCGTCGAAATTAATCAAGATATTTTCGTTGTCGATTGTGGTGTCAAATATCCAGACAAAAACATGCCTGGAATTGATTTCGTAATTGGCGATTTTACATTTTTAAGAGAAAACAAGAATCGCGTCAAGGCGTATTTCTTGCTCCATGGTCACGAAGACCAAATGGGGGCGCTTGCTTATTTGTGGGATGATGTTCCAGCCCCAATCTATGGCTCCCAAGTTACGCTTACCATGT
>DBJG01000067.1:20451-36919 GCA_002296455.1 Caryophanales bacterium UBA782
TACGCTTACCATGTTCCGCATTTTCACTAAAAACATTGGTAAGAACCCCAATCGCTACAACCTTCAATTTGTCGCACCGACGAGTTCCTTCCGTGTTGCAAATCGCGACATCGCCTTCTTCCAAACCGCTCACAATATTGCACAAAGTAGCGGTATCGCCATTTCGACAAGCTATGGAAATATTGTGATTACGGGGGACTTCGTTGTCGAAAATAACGCCAATAAAAATTACCTACACGACCTTCAAGCCATCGCCCATATTAGCGAAAAGCCAACTCTCGTTCTCATGAATGAATCCGTTTACGCTGGGAAAAGCGGCTACACCGCGCCAAATTACAAACTCACACGCCTTATTGAACGCAATGTGAAGGATGCAACCGGCCGTATTTTCGTCGCTTTGTTCAATACGAACTTCTATAACATCGACGAAGTCATTTCTTTGGCGATTGCGTCTCGTAAAAAAATCATTCCTTATGACGAAGAGACGAAGCAATCTATTGAAGCGATGCAAAGCTGCGGACAACTTATTATCCCACGAGAGAATTATGCTTCCGTTGATGATATCAATCGTCTTCGTGCCGTTGATATTCTTGTGCTTATGCTAGGAAGTGGAGCCAAGCTCTACAATAAAATTGCTCTTCTTGCCGCGAAAGAAAATGAAAATCGACAAGTTTCTCTTAACGAAACAGACACTTTTATTTTCGCTTGCCCTTCTAACGACAACACCGAAATCGAAGCGACCGACGCTCTCGATGAATGCTATCGAACAGGCTGCAATGTCATCGGCATCAATAAGAAACAATTCTTGAAAATGCACGCAAGCGAAGAAGACCTCAAGATGATGATTTCCCTTTTCAAGCCGAAATATTACATTCCTATGAAAGGCTACTTCAAAGACCTTTTGGACAATGCGGAAGTGGCTTTATCCATGGGTATCAATCTCAATCACAGCAACGTCTTCCTTTTGGAAAATGGCTTAAGCTGGCTTTATGACGAAAAAGGGGCCCATTTATTTGATGAAAAAATACCTCATGGGGATATCATGATTGACGGCATTGGCGTAGGGGATGTTCAAGCCGCTGTCATTGCAGACCGCCAAAAGCTCGCCGAAGGGGTAGTTGTTTTGTCGCTTGCCATCTCACGAAAAGAACGCCGTGTGATTGCAGGCCCGGACGTTCAGCTCAAGGGACTTACCACCAATCGCGATAGCGAGATTGTGGCCCGTGAGCTCAGCCAAGTTTTCCTCAATAACGTGGAAAGCCATTTGGATGACCCTCATTTCGATTTGAACCTTGCTAAGCAAGACGCTTACGAAAAGTGTTTGCGTGCGATACGCCGCGAAACAGGCAAGGAACCGATGGTTCTCCCCCTTATTATCGAACTTGCTTAATCGGATAAGCCGATTTATATGAGCAAAATGAATCAGCGCGAATTGTTTCGCTTATAATTATCATGATGGAGATACGCAAGGATTACAGTATCGGTGAAAAAAGCATTCGGAGAGCAATTGCTCTCTTTTTGGCACTTTTCGGAATGTTTTCATTGCTTTCTCCACTCACGAAACATCTTTTTATGCTAGGGCGCGGCTTGTTCTGGCTTGGGGGATTACCACTGATGTGGGTCGCTCTCCCTCTATTTATTGTTTTTTCGCTTATTACATTTCAAAAAGGTGTTTACCCTTCCTATGGACATCGCTTTAATCTCGGTGCTCTTTTGACCCTACTCGGTATTTCTTCGATTTGGAGTTATGTTTCTTTTCAAAATAAAGCGGCTTTCTCCTTCCAAGAATTCGAAACTACTTTCGAAGCCGTAAAAAAGGCAAGCGATTATTTCTTCGCGAGTTCCATCGGGGGAGGAATCATCGGCTATTTCCTTTCATCTCTTTTTGGGGGTGGAGGCCCAGCACTTATTTATTTCCTTTCGATCTTACTTATTCTTGGTGGGCTCGTTCTTATCTTCTTCCCTCTTGAGAAAACGGTATACCGAAAAATTCGCATCCGTTTTTCGATTTATAAATCCAAACGCGCTTCCGAAAAAGAAGAGGAACGTCTCCATGAACTTGAGATGATGCGAAAAGAACGAGAAGAAGCCATCCGCCCGATTGCTAGTGATACTGCCTCTCCCTTTTCCGCCCCTTCTTTGGACCGCCCTCAGCCGCCTCTTCCACAGCCAAGCGTCTCTTCGACGACAGACACGAATGTCGTTATGGCGAAACGGACTGAACTTTATCATCATGATAACGATATCGGTCCTTCTTCGCGTTCAATTCCCGACATTGTCACAACTTACACGGATGTTCCGAATTCCGCTTTATTAAGCGTTGGACTTCAAGAGGCTTGTTATGTTCCAGAAGCGGCGATTGTCACGCCAAAGGAAGCGCCTTCTAGAGCGGAAAGGACTGAAGAAGCTTCTCGCGAAAGAGCAAATCCCGCCCCCAAAAGTCATGCGAATTCGGCAATGGCTATGCCGACAAACGCTGCCTCTTCCCCATTCCTTATGGATGAGCCGCTTAAAGAAGAAACACCCTCTTTTAAAAGTGAACCAATGCCAACGATTCCTCTGTTTATGGAAGAGGCTTCTTCTCTTCAGAAAGAGCAAAGCGCGCAAATTGCAGTTGAAACAAAGGAAGAAGGTTTTCCTTCAGTTCAGACTCAGACAGAGCCCGTAAGAGAAACCATGCAAGAAGTTATTTCCACGCCAGTTCTTCAACCAGCTGAAACACGGGTAGTGAAACCTGCGGATACGGAAGCGATTTCTCCAGCTGAGACAAAAGAACCCATCGTTCCTCAAAAGCCTATCATTCCTCAAGAAACCATTCCTTCCGATAATGAAGAAAAGGCAAACGAAATTAAAAATGTTCAGCCTGAACTTTTTGAAGATGTCTTGCCTTCCAAGAAAGAAACGGTGGCTCCTTCTACACCTGAAACAAAGAGTGAGAAACCAGTTCAAGAAAGCGAGCCCGCTTCATCCAAAGCTTTTGATCCTCTTACCGGCGAAAAATACGCGTCCCCTCTTCCAAATTACGTTTATCCAAGCGTCTCTTTGCTCAATGAGCCAAAAGCAAACAATGTTCTTGAAGCTCAGAAAGCAGAATGCGACCAAAGAATGGCGCGCATTAACGATATTTTGACGAGTTTTAAAAGCGGAGCCCGTGTCGTTGATTACACAATCGGTCCATCCGTCACTCGTTTCAATATCGAAACCGATAGCGGTGTCACTGTTTCTAGCGTCAACCGCTATATTCAAAACATCCAAGTCAAATTAAACGGTATTCCAACGCGTTTTGAAGAAGTTGTGCCTGGCCAAATGACTTCGGGCTTAGAAATCGCCAACGAATCTTCGCGCATGGTGACCATGAAAGAGATTTATGATTCGTTGCCACCACTGAGTGAAAAAACAAAGCTTTATATTCCTTTCGGGGAAGATATTTCTGGGAAATTCATCTCTGGCGATCTTTCCAAATTCCCACACATGCTTGTAAGCGGCGGGACGGGTTCAGGAAAATCGGTGTATATGCATAGCGTCATCATGTCACTTATTATGCGAAACCGACCAGAAGAATTGAAACTCGTGATGGTCGACCCGAAGCGCGTTGAAATGGGTTGCTATAACAATATTCCTCATCTTCTTTGTCCAATTGTGAAAGAAATGAGCCAAGCAAAAGTATGCATCGATAAGCTTTGTCACGAAATGGAACGACGTTATAGCTTATTTGAAAAAGTCGGCGTTCGTGAAATTCGCGAATACAATGAAGAATACGCCGATAAGAAGCATCTTCGTCGCCTTCCCTTCATCGTTTGCATCATTGACGAATTCGCTGACCTTATGGATACGTTCAAAAACGTGGAAGAACCGGTTGTGAGAATTGCCCAAAAAGCACGTGCTGCTGGGATTCATTTGATCATCGCTACCCAGCGTCCTACCGTTAATGTCGTAACGGGTAGACTCAAAGCTAATTTGAGTGTCCGTGTCGCATTATCGATGAATAGCGCGACCGATTCCGTAACGATTTTGAATCAAGCTGGCGCGGAAGAACTTGCGGGGCATGGCGATATGCTTGTGATTTGTTCTGAAGTGCTCCGCAATGGACTCATCCGTGCACAAGGCGCGATGGTGGAAACTTCCGAAATTAAGAGAGTCACCGATTACATTCGTTCGCAAAGCGCACCACAATACGACCCGTTCTTCTTGGATTTGGTTGATCACGAAGCGGAGCAAAAAGCAGCAGAAGAAGCTGCGATTGCTGCAATGCCAACAAGGGCTGAACTCCGTCAAATGGCAGGCGATGAACTTTATGAACAAGTCAAGGCAAAAGTTATGACTCAGGAATACGCAAGCCTTTCTCGAATTCAAAGGGAAAACGGAATCGGCTTTACTCGTGCAGGAAAACTTTTCTCACGTCTTCAGCAAGAAGGTATTGTTGCCCCTCAGCCTGAGACAAATTCCAGTTCCAAAGGGTGCAAGGTTCTCGTTCATGCCGCCCCTAGCAATGATGGTCTGCCCGCCGGTAGCACTGATAATAGCAACACAAGCGGAGGTGGCTTCTAATGAAGGATAGTTTTCTTTCTGCTCGTCTTGTTGCGCCAAACTTGATTCGGCTCGCTGTTTTTTCAAGTGTTTCCTCCGAAATTACGGAGGCGTATTTATTGATCGACGGTGAAAAGAAGTGGAAACTAGTTCCAAATCGCCAAGCTTCCTTAGGGGGGCAACTTATTCTCGATTATAAATTCGAGGAGCCAATCGCCCTCGGCCATAGTTATTTTTTATCGGTCCTTCCTTATGGGGTGATTCCTCTTGATGTGAGTGAAGCCCCAACATTTCCCTCTTTTGATGAAGAATATCAATATGATGGCGATGATTTAGGAGCCACCTATTCTCACGATAGAACTTCTTTTGCCTTATGGGCTCCAATTAGCAGCGCCGTTACTATCGAGATCCAAAAGCCAAATGGAGAAATCGAGTTTCATCCATTGAAGCGTTGTGAAAAAGGTGTTTTTCGTCTTACTCTTGAGGGAGATTACGAGAAGGCTCAATACGTCTATCATCTTATCAGTAGCGAGACGTCCATTACCTCCATTGACCCTTACGCGAAATGCTCATCGGCAAACGGAAAAACGAGTGTAGTCGCTGATTTAAAGCGCCTCAAAATGGACCTTCATCAAGACAAGCTTCCCGTCCTCAATAGCTATTGCGATGCGATAATTTATGAAGGACATGTTCGCGATTTAACCATCGACCCGAGCACTAATATCGAGAAAAAAGGAACATTCCTTGGCTTGATTGAAAGAGGGAGAAAGACGCAAAAAGGGAATCCTGCCGGTTTCGATTATCTTTGCTCTTTGGGCTTTACCCATCTTCAATTGCAACCGCTTCAAGACTATGCGACTGTCGACGAACTTCATCCTCAGACGCAATACAACTGGGGTTATGATCCATCGCAATATTTCGTCCCAGAAGGAAGCTATGCGAGCGTGCTAAATGATCCATATAGTCGCATTATCGACTGTCAAAAAATGGTGAGCGAATTTCACAAAGAAGGGATTCGTATCGTTCTTGATGTCGTCTACAATCACGTTTACGAATATCAGTTTACTTCATTTGAAAAAATTGTCCCAAATTATTATTTCCGTCGCAAAAGCAATGGAAAAATGGCAAATACGAGTGGCTGTGGGAATGATTTGGCAAGTGAGCGTTTCATGGTGAAAAAGCTTATTGTCGACAGTGCGAAATGGTGGATTGATTATTATGGAATCGATGGGTTCCGTTTCGACTTAAGCGGAATTGTGACTGTAAAAACAATTCAAGAAATCGTGGAATATGGCAAAAAGAAAAATCCGTATTTTATTGCTTATGGAGAAGGGTGGAATATGGGCGGAGAGGTCTTGCTTCCTCTAGCGACCATGGATCATTACGCCTTACTGAGCGACTATGGCTTTTTCAATGACCGGTTCCGAGAATCCATTAAACGTTATGCAAGTGGCGACCTTTTCGCGACTAATGATGCGAAGTTTACTATGGCAGGTTCTTCCATTGATTTTTGTGGGAATAAGAAAATGTTTCTAGACGCGCGGCAATCCGTCAATTATGTAGAATGTCATGACAATGGCACCTATTTCGATTATCTTTCCAAGAAGCTGCCTTCTTCATCTTTGGAGGAAAAACTTCTGATGTGCCGGTTTGCCTTAGCGATGGTGCTCACGAGCTTTGGCATCGTTTTTCTTCATAGCGGAGAAGAAGTAGGGCAATCTAAATGGTTCAACGAAAACACATATAATGCGCCAGATTGGTATAATCGCCTTTCTTACAAACTCATTGATGAAAGAAGCAAAATGGTGGATTATGTCCGTTCCTTGATTGTTTTCCGTAAGAAAACCCGCTTCCTCCATAGTTTTGATGACCGTCTCATCGACCGATATCTAGATATCGGTAATGATGGTGACTTGATGATTTTCACAATCAGCGGCAAAGAGAATGCCTCTCCTTATGAAGAAATCCATTTTTTCTACAACCCAACTGCGATAGAATTAAGTCACGAATGTGCTAAAAAAGAAGTCACTTTGTTTGGCAAAAATGGCAAATTCGTCGTGACGACCGGTAAGAAGGTGATCGTGCCAGCGCACGAATTCATCGCTACCGCATTGCCGGAATAGGCGGCAAATATAGACTGCGTTTCCATAGATCAAAAAAGGAGAAATCAAAATGATTTCAAGTGTTTTTGTATCGGGACGAATTGGAAAGACTATCGACACCAATTTCCGCTATGTATTGATCGAAAGGCCTCTTGTCGATCAAAAGGGGAGATTCATAGTCGATCAAATTCCTGTCCGTATGCCTTATTTCGCCTCTGAATCATGGATCAAAGAAAAAGAAGGGTCTTTTGTGGTTTTCAAAGGACGAATCGAACGCGATGAAAAACTGGGTCTTGTTATTGTCATCGAACATCGAGAAATCTATGGCCCTCAACTGAAACGAAAAAAGAGGGTATAAAGTGGTGCGAAAGTGTTACAATCGTAGCCATGTTCAAATATCTTCGTATCATATTGGAATGTGGATGGAAACTCTTATGGATTTACTTCCGTTACATTGTGCGCTACGCTCGTCATCCAGAGCGTTATCCCTTAGAAGTTCGCTATAAAAAAGTTCGGGAGCTTTTTACAATCGTCCTCGATCATTTTCACTTAGATTGGAAAATCAAAGGCCTTGATAACTTAAGAAAACTCGAAAAAGAGGGGAAGACATTCCTTCTTGTTCCAAATCACCTTAGCGACTTGGATGCAATTTGCATTTTGTATTGGTGTGAGCGACCGATTACTTTTGTCGCCAAAAAAGAAACGCTCAAATTTCCTTTCGTTGGCAAAACCATCAAAGCGATTGACGGCTATTTTTTGGACCGCAACGATTTGCGTGATGGCGTAAGAATGATCCAAGACACTATCAAAAAACTCACAAGTGGGAAAACATCTGTTCTCATTTATCCTGAAGGAACGAGAAATCGTGAGCCAAATGGGCCACTTGCCTCTTTTCACCCTGGTTCATTAAAAAGCTTGTATCGCTCGGGGGTGCCCGTAATCGGCATCGCCCAATATGGTTCTCAAATGCCTTTACAAGCGAGCACAAATTATCATCGTTACCCTGTTCATGTCACGTTTTTTAAGCCGATAGAGAAAGAAGAATACGAAAAATATAACGCCGTGGAATTCGCGCCGATTCTTGAAACCATGATCGCGAAAGAAGTATACAATCAGCGCTTCCTCCTCGATTCCTATTTATTATTGGATGAAGAGCATGTGCCTTTAAAAGGGAAGAAGGCCGTTTCAATTCAGTGACTCAATTGAGAAGCGAGTAAATAAGCGAGCTGAAAAGCGCTCTGCTGGCTTCTTTTTTCTTTTTCATCGCCCAGGTTTTCGTGATTCCACACAGGGGCATCGAGCAAATCACCGCCGAAAAAGAAGGTATAAAAAGAGAAATGGCGATACTTCGATAGCGCCGCTAAGCCAGCGCATTCCATATCGACAGCAATGCACCCTTCCTTGACGCGAAGGGCCATTTCTTCTTTCGTTTCGTGATAAAAAGCGTCGCAAGTCCATACCTTTCCCTGAATGAATGGAATTCCTTCTTTTGCCATAAAGGAAGCAGTGAACTCTGCGGTATCAAGAGAAACATAATCGGAATTCGGAAGAAAATGATAGGAAAAACCTTCATCCCGATAGGCACAAGTAGGCACGATGATTTTGCCTTTGGCGATGTCTTGACGAAGAATGCCACAGCTTCCGAAAACGATGAATGTCTTAGCGCCAGTAAGAAAGCTCGCTTCATCCATCATCATGCCTGCACTTGGAGCGCCCATTTGTGAGCGATAGAAAAGGATTCTCGTTCCTACGATTCGATAAATGGGTTCTCTTGCAATGGATTGGCTTACGATGGTAACCACTTCCGTTTTGAATTCTTTAAGTGCTTTATTCAGCACATCGAGCGAGAAAAAAATGATGCATACATCACCATAGTCATCACTTTTACCACAAAAATCCGCTGGACTCATGATTGGCGTATCATTTTTACGAAAGCTATCAGTAATCATAATGTCTCCAAAAAAGAAGACGGGTTAAACCCGTCATTCCCAATCTCTTCTTAGTCCTTTCGGATAGTGGTTTTTCGCTACACCTTGGGTCACTTTGACGTAGCCTAAGTTTCGATGGTCGTAACTTACGATATAAAAACCGTCGCTTCTATCTAACGGGAAGACATCGCCATGAACATAACGTTTTGCGTCTTCTAAGGAAATGGCGATACTATATTCACTTCCTAAGTAATGCGCCAAATGGTGATCAGGGATGAAAATATCTCTCATTTCAAAAAGTTTGACCCCATAACGAAGAACGTTGAGGTGAGAAGTATCGAAATGCTGGTAAATCGAATAGAATTTATGGCGCATTTCCTCGTTACTTCTATCGCTTAAGCCGTATTTGGCCAAGAATTCTTTATAGCGAGGATAGACGAGAACTTCACGTTTCGTTTTGATTAATTCGCCTGGTTTTTTGAAAAGGCAAACGAATTGTCCTTCTCCCTCGAAACGGTTCGGGAAAAGATGAACGGCCTCAGGAACTTCTTTTGTGCGATAGAAAGAAGGATTGTCTTCTAACATGACAAGTTCAATTTCCGGATGACGGTTTTTCATCGAAAGGATGATATTGTCATTTTCTTCGATGTTGAAAGAACAAGTGCTATAAGAAATCGTTCCGCCCGGCTTAAGCATGGCGTAAGCAAGCTCAAGTAGTTCAATTTGCCGCTTGCTATTGCTTTTGACTTTGGTATAACTCCAATCTTTCTTCGCTTCAGCGTTTTTGCGCATCATCGCACTTCCTGAACACGGAGCATCAACGATGATTTTGTCGAATGTATCTTTAAAATGGATATAGCTGAACACAAAGTCATTGCTAGCGACAATCATGTTGCCTCTGCCCATTCGCTCCACGTTTTGACTCATCGCTTTGGCGCGAGGATAGGAAATATCATTGCTCACGATGCAACCTTTGTCATTCATTGCTAAAGAAGCGCCAATGGATTTTCCGCCTGGAGCGGCGCACATATCTAATATGACATCATCTTCTTGTGGATTGAGGAAATAGACGGGCATCATCGCCGCAGGATCTTCAATTGAATAAACGCCATCCTCATAGAGCATGCTTTTTCCGAATTCGTATTCCGCTTTGTCATAAAGATAAGCGTGTTTGACGAAAGGATGTTTTTTCACATTCGGGAAGCGGGAAACGAATTCCTCATCACTCATTTTCTTCGTGTTCAAAATGAGGCCGTGCGTCACATTCCTTTTTTCAATCGAAGCGATGAGCGATTCTGCTTCGCTTTTTGGTAAATATTCAAGCAAACTCTCTTTAAACGTCATAAGCATGGCTAATTATATTCAAATTTTCGAAAAAAAGATAGTCGCATGAAAGTGGTACGATGCTTCGCTTTGTCTTTTGGTTTGGGCGTGGATTTTTGGAAATAATGAATGTGGGGCCGATTGCGCGTCGCGCCCCATTCGGCTCTGGACAAGCGAAGAGGCCTTTGAAAACGTGGTGCGCGAGGGTATCATATTTTCCTGTTTAAGAGAGAAGAAGATATTTTATTTATGAAAAGAATCGTGAAATTGATGGCTTTATCCCTACCATCTCTATTGCTCACCGCGTGTGGCGATGCATCGCAAGGCGGCGCCTCGGCAAGCGCCTCGCCATCTAGCGCGTCCCCGGAAAGCTCGGAGAAGACCACATCAAGCGAAAGAGACATCGAGACGAGCTCATCCCAGATAGACGGCGTTTCATCATCGGAAGGGGGATCCATTCCAACGAGCGGTACCGATGTTATAAAAACCTACACGATCACTTGGAAAAACTACGATGGCACTGTTATTGAGATTGACGAAAACGTGGAAGAAGGAACCATGCCTCATTTTGATGGTGAAGAACCAACAAGGCAAAGCGACACGGAATATGAATACACTTGGAGCGGATGGTCTCCAGAACTGACTGCCGTAACATCCGATTGCGTTTATACGGCAACTTACACGAGTGAGAAGATACTGAGCCCTGAAGAAAGATATGCGACGAAGCCGTTTCTCTCGGCCGATATGAAAACCATCAAATATGGTTTATACCCACAAAAGAATGTCAGCAACGAATCCATTGTTGCCGCGCTTAACGCGTTAGTGGAACCAGAATCCAATGGCTGGTACTTATATAAAGGAACATATTACGCTAAAGCAACGGCTGATCCTTATGGTACAACGGCGGAATTCGAAGATGGCACCGAGATTGTTCGCGATGCGGTGTATTGGTTTGAATGCGAGCCAATCGTATGGAATGTTTTAAAAAGTGATGAAGGCAAATATCTCGTCCTTTCTAGCGTTTCGCTCGATGTACGCGAATATTACGAAAGCAGAGAGATGAGAACGTTGCCCGATGGCACAAAGATTTTCCCAAATGACTATGAGCATAGTGATCTCAGGGCATGGCTCAATGGCGATTTCTATAATACGGCATTTGCACTTGGGAACGATTACGTCCAAACCACAACACTTGAGAACAGCAAAACTGGGGAATCCTATGGTTGGAACGATACAATTGATCAAGTTTTCATCCTCTCAAAGGAAGATTACCAAAACGTCGATTATGGGTTCGAAGATACGACAAGTGATTCCGAGTCGAGGTACTGCATTGCGACCGATTGGGCAAGAGCGAATGGTGCTTTTAATAACAAAGAGAGTTTTGGAAATAGAAGCTCTTATTGGACGAGGACTCCTTATGGCAATTCTAATATTGGCGATGGCGGCATGGTTTGGTGTGTGCAATCTACCGGGTCGATCACTTATTATGAACAATCTGTTAATAAAATTTATTATAACAAGTGCTGCCGAGTGGCGATTTGGGTCAGCGTCGATTAATCGATTAGCAATAAAAGAAATAAAAAAACGAAAGAGGTAATGGAATACACCACCCCTCTTTGAATTTATGACGATTCATTTATCTTAGATCGCCTTTACCTCTCGTAGCATAAGCCGGACCTCGTCTCATCATTTGATGGTCCGGTTTTTGTATCCCATCTTGTTTTATGACAAAATCCTCTATTACTTGCTCTAGTATTTATCATTGTAGATAAATTCGTTATAATAACGAGCTCTAGAAAGAGCGTATAAACGACAAAAGAATTCAATGCAATTCTTTCTTAAGTCAGTTCCTTATGAAGGGCATTGGCTTTATAATTTGTAAACGAGGTAAATCATATGAGAATGGTCGATATCATTGAAAAGAAAAGGGATGGCAAAGTCCTTTCCAAAGAAGAAATTCACTTTTTCATCCAAGGCTATACGGATGGTTCTATCCCCGACTATCAAGCTAGTGCTTTAGCAATGGCGATTGTTTTACGAGGAATGAACAAACAAGAAACCGCCGATCTTACCGACGCGATGATGCATAGCGGTGAAACCATTGACCTTTCTATGATTAAAGGAATTAAAGTGGACAAGCATAGCACGGGTGGCGTTGGTGACAAGACATCGCTTGCCCTCGGACCGCTTGTCGCTAGCTGCGGGGCAAAACTTGCAAAGATGAGTGGAAGAGGATTGGGACACACGGGTGGAACCTTAGACAAAATGGAAAGCGTTCCAGGCATGTCCATTTCTTTGACAGATAAAGAATTTATTGACCAAGTTAATCGTATTGGCATTGCAATTATCGGGCAAACTGCTGATATTGATCCAGCAGATAAGAAGCTTTATGCGCTCCGCGATGTCACGGGGACTGTTCAATCGATTCCTTTGATTGCAAGCTCCATCATGAGTAAAAAACTGGCTAGTGGCGCTGATGCCATCCTCCTTGACGTCAAATTCGGAAGTGGCGCATTCATGAAAACCATCGATGATGCGCGTGAACTTGCAACCTGCATGGTGGAAATTGGCGACTCTTTGGGCCGTGATACTCGAGCAATCTTAACCGACATGGATGAACCTCTTGGACTTGCGGTAGGAAATGCACTCGAAGTGAAAGAAGCCATTGCGACCTTAAAAGGCCACGGGCCGAAAGATTTTGTCGAACTCGTCACCGGCGCAGGGGCGATTATGCTTGAACAAGCTCGCATCGTCTCATCTTATGAAGAAGGAAGGAAACGAATCACTGAAGCGATTGCTAGCGGAGAAGGATTTAAAAAACAAAAAGAGCTATTTGCCGCACAAGGAGGCGATGTCTCATATTTGGACGATCCAAGTAAATTCCCTGTTTCTAAAATCGCCAAACCGATTTATGCAGAGAAGAGCGGTTATGTCCGTAGAATTGATTCTTTATCCATTGGGCTTAGTGCGATGAAACTTGGTGCAGGGCGTGAAACGATGAACGATGTTATCGATATGTCTGCCGGCATCGTCTTGAATAAAAAGGTGGGCGATAAGGTTGAACAAGGTGAGCTTCTTGCGACCGCTTATACGAATAAAGAAGGCGCTGACGAAGTTTATCACGATATTCATGATGCTTTCACTTATAGCGATGAGCCGATTGAAGTTCGCCCGATTATTCATGAGTATATCCACAAATGAGAGTTCTAGTCCAAGTTGTCAAAGAGGCGTCCGTTACAATTGATGGATCGCTCTATTCTTCTATTGGAAAAGGCTTTCTTCTTTTTGTTGGCTTTACCGCGGGCGATGATATCACAATTTTGAAGAAAATGGCGGATAAAGTGACCAAACTCCGCATTTTTGAAGATGAGAATGGAAAGACGAATAAATCCCTTGCGGATGTAGAAGGGTCAATTCTCTCAGTGAGCCAGTTTACGCTATACGGAAACGCGAAAGAAGGAAATCGTCCTTCCTTCGTGGAAGCAATGAAGCCAGATGAAGCAAAACAGCTATTCGCTTTGTGGAACAATTTACTTCGCGAGCGATTTCCACGGGTGGAAACTGGCGTTTTTCAAGCGGATATGAAAGTAAAACTCATCAACGACGGGCCTTTCACACTTTGGCTTGATAGTAAGGAACTATATTCAAAATGAAAAGAGTATTACTTGGATTAAGCGGTGGCGTCGATAGTGCGATTGCGGCGTATAAGCTCAAAGAACAAGGCTACGATGTGACGGGTTGCTTTATGCGTAACTGGGATGCACTTGCCAATAACGACTATTTGGGCAACCCTACCATCAACGACAATATTTGTCCTCAAGAAGCCGATTATCATGATGCGGTGAAGGTCGCCGAAAAATTAGGCATTCCGCTTTTGCGCATCGATTTCATTAAAGAGTATTGGGATAATGTCTTTGAATATTTCCTTGCGGAATATCGAAAAGGAAGAACGCCGAATCCTGATGTGCTATGCAATAAATACATCAAATTCGATAGCTTTTTGAAATTTGCAGACGAAAAAGGGTTTGACTACATCGCGATGGGCCACTATGCAAAAAAAGTCGAAAAAGATGGACATTATTATCTGGCGAAGCCTCTCGATTTAGCAAAAGACCAAACTTATTTTTTGTGCCAAGTAAACGAAGAACAAATTCGTCGCTCTCTTTTCCCAATGAACGATATCACGAAGATAGAATCGCGGGAACTTGCCAAAAAACTCGGTTTGGACGAAGTCGCTTCTAAACATGGCTCGACTGGTGTGTGCTTTATTGGCGAACGC
Source organism: Caryophanales bacterium UBA782 (assembly GCA_002296455.1). Classification (GTDB taxonomy): domain Bacteria; phylum Bacillota_I; class Bacilli_A; order RFN20; family CAG-826; genus UBA4951. Next base: position 34,611 of record DBJG01000067.1, read on the forward strand.
AATTTCCGCGAATTCCTCCACAATTATTTCCCTGCGAGGAAAGGGGACATCGTTGACATTACGACTGGCAAAAAAATTGGCACCCATATGGGCGTTCTTTATTACACGCTCGGTCAGCACAAAGGACTTGGTGTCGGTGGTATCAAAGGAATGGGTGAAGAAGCTTGGTTCGTATGTAAAAAAGACGTAAGCAAGAATATCCTTTATGTCACAAATGGGAACGAAGACGAGCATTTGAATAGCGATTCGTGTATCGTGACCGACATCAATTGGATTGGCGAAAAACCGACAGGCTCTCTTTCCGTCGGCGTCAAATTCCGTTACCGGCAAGTGGACGAGTCGTGTGAATTATCTTTTGAAGGCAATCATGTTAAACTTGTTTATGCAACGCCTTACAAAGCAGTCACGCCAGGCCAATTCGCTGCGTTCTATCTCTCTGATGGAAGGATGATTGGCGGTGGAATCATCGATCAAACGTTCTATCATGGAAAGCGAAACGACAAATAAAAACAATGGAGCAAGAAAAGGGGCGAGTTCTCTTCTGAGAAGAGCCTTGTTTTTCTTTGTTCCTCTTCTCTCTCTTTCGCTTACTGGCTGCAATTGGAAGGGGACAATTATTGATCATTTTTTCCCAAGTAGCAGTTCCTCTTCTCTTTCTAGTCCTAGCAGCAGTTCTTTCTCAAGTTCCTCTCTTTCCAATGGAGAGGCTATTTATACCCCAATTTCTTTTCATTTTTTGTCTTTAGGAAACCTTTACAATGGCGATTCTATTTACGTTAAAGCAGGCGAAACCGATATTCTAATTGATGCGGGAAGTAGAAAAAATAGCGCGTCTACAATCAAGGAATATATTGACCGTTATTGCTTAGATGGAAAACTTGAATATGTTATCGCGACTCACGCCCATCAAGACCATATTGCTGGTTTTGTGGGGAATAGTAATCAAGACGGCGATGAGAAAAAACCACGAACGGGCATCCTTTATGAATACAAAGTAGATACGCTGATTGATTTCTCTTTTGCGAATAGCGATTCAGGAATTTATAAGGATTATTGTTCCGCGCGAGGCTACGCGATTGAAAAAGGGACTAAGCATTTCACCGCGAAAGAGTGCTACGAAGAAACCGATGAGGCAAAGCGGGTTTATTCGCTTGGAGATGGCTTATCCATGCGTATTCTTTATCAAAAAGCATACGATGCTGTCGAGAGCAACGAAAACAATAACAGCGTTTGCTTGCTTTTCGAGCAAGGCGATAAGAAAATGCTTTTTACGGGTGATTTGGAGGAAAGCGGATGCAAAAGCCTTTTGGAAAGCAATCCCGAAATCGGCCATGTTGATTTATTCAAAGGCGGTCATCACGGCTCTAAAAACGCGAACCCTGATTTTTTGCTTTCCGCGATTACACCGAAAACCATTTGCACGTGCTGCGTTGCGGGAAGCAACGAATACACCGATAAACAAGAGAACACAATGCCTTATCAAGAAACGATTGACCAATGGGCCAAATACACGGATGAGGTTTATTTGACGAGCTATGCGGAAGCAACAGGCGTCAAAGGGAAAATCGAAAAAGGTGGGGATTTAAACGGAAACATCGAGGTCAGATATGATGCGACCGGCTTAAAAACGATTACAGGAAGCAATAACTCCACAAAATTAAAAGATACAGAATGGATGAAAAACAATCGGAAAATGCCTAAGAATTGGTTGAATTCATCTTTGGAAGAAAGCAGTCAAATTGGCGTAAGCAGCGAGACAAATATATCAGGACAATAGTTATGGAACAGAAACGTAAAAACCAGCGAAGATTTGCTTTAATGGCTCTTTCACTTGGAGGGTGCTTGCTTTCTTCATGCGGACCTGAATTGCCTATCGAATCTTCTTCCGATTACAATGATAGTAGTTCAATTTCGCCTTCTTCTTCGGAAACTGCGGATTCATCATTTTCTGCTAGTTCTTCTTCCTCTATTGCATCATCTTCTATTGGGAATTCCGGACTGAGTTCTTCAGAAAGCTCTTTTTCTGATAGTGACGATCTCGACTATTCTTACATTTGCTTTGGAACGGAACGTTATCGCGGAACCAATCAAAGCGGCGATGTTATCTTTGACGCGAATGGCCTCAACATTTCTTCTATTTCCAGCGATGGGGTGTTTTTTGACGCGAAAGAGGAGAAACCGATGAATGCGCTTCGGATTGGCTCTAGTGAAGATAGCGGAATGCTCAACATATCCTTTGAAGAGCCAGTGCAGATTCAAAATGTTTACCTCATGGCTTTTGTCGATAATCAAAGCGTAAACGTGAACTG
>DBJG01000031.1:0-7283 GCA_002296455.1 Caryophanales bacterium UBA782
CGTAAAAAGGATGGTTTGCTTTCCCAAAACCATAGCTAGCGTAAACAAAGGGGGCATTTGCTTTATTGGCTTCCTTCTCATCCATTCCAGTATCGCCGATATAGTAGAATTCATCGAGATGATTACGCGTCGATAAGATTTTCATATTCTCGCTTTTTGGGAAGCCATTATCGCCCCAGCAAATGTAATCTTCGAAATATTTTCCAAGTTTCGTCCCTTCGAGAAACACTTCGATGTAGCCAGGCTGAGCATTCGAAAGAATGAAAAGATGAAACCCCTGCTCCTTAAGAAAAGAAAGCGTCTTTTCCATTCCTTCGTATAAAGTTCCAGGGTGTTTTTTTAAATAGACGAGTTCATGAGCAGTGCACTCGTTCAATAAGGCAAGGCGCTTCTCTTTTGCTAAATTGCCAAACAAAGCGTCCGCGATTCCTGTCATCGGCATGCCCATCGTTTTCGTCATATCTTCTACGTTTATGGAGCCTAAACCATACGCTTTGGTCACTTCACTCCAAGATTCGCTGACGACTTCTCTTGAATCCCAAAGCGTTCCATCCACATCAAAAATGAGGCCAATTCGTTTCATATCATTCCTTCCAATATCTTTTCTTTCTTCTTAAACGTCTCACACCAAGCGCAGTGCCGATCGCTTTTCATCACAATCCACGCTTCTTTATAGCGAGGCCAGCACCAAAAAACGAGAGGAAACATGTGCGATCGGATGATGTTCGACTCTATTTGATTGATAACAAAGTGCTTTTTGGCGTTTCTAAACGCGAAAAAAGGATGGCGGAAGCCATGCAATTTATGGCCTTCCCCACTACGATGCCAATCATACAAATAAAAGTCGTGAAGCAAAGCGCCCCGGATTAAGCTGCGGTAATCGATATCGAGGTTTTTCTTTTTCGCATATAAATAAGCATATTCAGCAACGGCCAAAGAATGCTCGTAAACGCTAATGGAGCCATGCGCCGAAAAAGACTTGAGCCTTTCGTAAATAGGGGACGCTAATACTTCGTAAGCTATATTAGAGAAATAAGAATCATCAATCATCGTCATTTTGCCTCTTTTTGAATTTTGAGAAACAATTCTTTCGCCACGTCAATTGGGAGTAGTTGCGTGAGTTCCTCTATGCTAGCGCGTTCAAGGCTCTCAATGGTAGGATAATGTTTCCGAAGTGTCTCTTTCCGTTTCTCCCCGATTCCGCTCACACCATCGAAAATGCTACGATTCATCGCTTTTGAGCGCGTTTCTTTATGAAAAGATATTGCAAACCGATGTACTTCGTCTTGCATGCGCATGAGCAAAAAGAATAGCGGAGAATGATTATCGAGCGGATAGACTCTCTCATCTTTATCGATAATTCCTTCTGTTTCGTGGCGGTCGTTTTTGTATAGACCGAAAACCGGAATATCAACGCCAGCCTCTTTTAATCCTTCTATAGTTGCGTGGACTTGGCTAATTCCACCATCGGCGAGGATCAAATCGGGGAAAGAAAGATTCTCCTCTTTGAGCCTTTTGTAGCGGCGATAGGTCACCTCCTTCATCGAATGGTAATCATCCCCCGCATCTTCCTCGGAAAGATGGAATTTGCGGTACATCTTTTTGCAAGGAGAACCATTGATGTAGCAAACCATCGCGCCGACCGCATTGGATCCTTCAAGATGAGAATTGTCAAATAGCTCAATGCGATATGGTGTTTTAATATTTAATAAATGACCAAGATTTTCTAGCAGTTCGATTTTGTCATCTTCGAGGCGCGCGCTCATAAAATGGGAATCCAGTCCTTGCCGTGCATTCAAAGTTGCCAAATCAATTTGTTCTAAGAGCCTTCCTTCCTTTGGGTGAATGATTCTCGCCTCTGGGTAAACGCTTAAGAATTCTTCGTCGAATCCCGCTAAATTAATGGAAATCTCCGTTGGTATTTCATGATCTTGATAATACTCTTCGAGTAGTTCTGGGGCTTGTTCGCTTAATTGCCCAAACATCGGAACCACAAGCGCCTTTTTGCCAAGGAGTATCCCTTTTCGATACGTCAAAATCGCTAGGCAAAGATAGCTATCCCTCGTCGCGATGCCGATGACATCGCGATTTGTCTTATCATTGTTCACTTCGACGGTTTGCTTGCTCACCGTAGTTTCGATTGCTTTTAAGATATCGTAATAATATTTTGCGTCTTCGTAGCGTTCCTCTTCGCTAGCAGCGTTGATTCTTTCTTTAAGCAAACGGGAGGCATCAGAAATATCACCATCCAAAAAGCGTTTGATCCGTTCATATAAATCTGTCATTGTTTTGGGGTCGATTTCTTTTTCGCATGGAGCAAGGCATTGACCAAGTTCATAATAAAGGCATGCCTTTTTCGACATCGTTTTACATTTTCTAGTCGGATAAAGAGAATTTAATAAATTGATGGTTTTATAAGCGTCGCCACTAGCAGGAAATGGACCATAGTAGAAATAATGCTTATCTTTCGTGTTTCTGCTGATTTTTAGAAAACCGTCATCTCGCTTCACAGCAATATAAGGGTAATGACTATTGTCCATGAGCATGATGTTATATCTAGGATAATGAGTTTGGATGAGGTTCATTTCCAAAATAAAGGCTTCTTTATCCGTATGGACAATGATGAAATCAAAATGGTCCACATGAGAAACCATCGCTTCCACCTTGCCGTACTGGGGGCGTAAAAAATACTGACTCACCCTTTTTCGCAAATTTTTCGCCTTGCCGATATAGATGATTTTGTCATTCTCATCTTTCATTTGATAAACGCCTGGTTTATCGGGGAGAAGAGCGATTTGTGATTTGATTTTTTCGCTAAGTTCTCTCATTTCAAGTGAACGATGGTCGCCCCTCCGCCGCCTTCATTGCCGTCTGCGCCTTCAAAAGAAGCGATGAAATCTTTGTGAGAGAGGCAATATTCTTGAACAAGTCGTCTTAAAGCGCCCGACCCCCATCCGTGGATAATCCTCACGCGCTTTAGCCCTTTGTAGCGACATTCATCAAGATACTTATCCAAATTGAGTTTCGCTTCATCAACGTGTTGACCAATTAAATTAAGTTCTAATGGTGTGGACTTTCCAATTCCGATTTGGTCGAGCTTCAAAGGCGAAGTCTCTTGTCTTTTTTCTTCTTTCGGTGGCTCCACTCTTATGACTTTGTCTTTTTTCGTATGAAAAGAGAGGCCCTCTTTTGTGACGACGGTCACTTTGTTTCCAGATATCGCATTGATGCGTCCAGAAGCGTAAGCGCTTGGAATGTTCACATAATCGCCAACTTTGACTTCGCCGGAATAATGTTCCTCTTCCGCCTCTTCCTTCAAATCCATAAGCTTGTGCCTAGCGCCAATGACTTCATGCATCTTCACATCTTCGCGCTGAACGCTACGAAGAATGCGGTCCATCTTCTCCTCATACTCTTCAAGCAGGTCATTTTTCTTTTTCTCGACGTCGCTTAAATAATTCTTTTCGCGTTTTGCGAGTTCGTTTTCTCGTTTTTCGAGCGTGGCAAGACGTTTTGTAAGTTCGATTTCTTTCTCGATTGCTTTTTGCTTTTCTTCTTCCGCCTTTCGGGAAACCTCTGACAGCTTCTGAATCGCTTCGCTCACGGATAGATTTTCATGAGAAGAAGCGTATTTTCTCGCTTCATTAAGTATTTCTTCCGGAATACCGAACCGCTTTGCAACAACGAGGCCATAGCTTTCTCCAGGAAGACCCATTTTGAGTTTATAGGTCGGAAGAAGATTCTCTTCATCGAAAATCATCGAGGCGTTCGCGACTCCTTTTGAGGATAAGGCAAACGCTTTTAGACCTTCAAAATGACTAGAAATTAAGGTAAACGCATGCTTTTTCATTAAAAAGAGAATGATGGAATAGGCGATTGCTTCCCCTTCTTTTGGCGAGGTTCCTGTTCCTACTTCATCTAGAAGTACCAAATCTCTTCCCCCGACATTCGAAAGAATCTCCGCGAGATTTCTCATATGCCCAGAGAATGTTGAAAGATTATCGCTCAAGGATTGTGAATCGCCGATATCGACATAAATGTGCTTGAAATAGCTTAAGGATGGCCCTTCACTAGCGGGAATCGCTAATCCGCATTGCGACATTAAAACCAAAACACCGATTGTTTTCAAAGCAACCGTCTTTCCGCCCGCATTCGGGCCGGAGATGATAATCAAATGATTGTCTTCTGATAATTCGAAATCGTTCGCGACGACTTTGGAAGGTTCAATCAAAGGATGTCTTGCATTATGGATATCAATAAGTGGAGTCTCGCTATATCTAGCAACATGGCTTTTTGTTTTATCCGCATAAAGAGCTTTGGCCTCTAAAAAATCAAGATAGCCAATCATTTCGTTATTTTGGAGCAAAGCGTCGCTAGAACCAGCAACTTCTTCCGATAAAACGCCGAGAAGACGATGAATCTCCTCTCGTTCATCGTTACGTAGTTCCATCATTTTGTTATTCATGGAAACAAGCAAATCAGGTTCGATGAAAGTGGTTTCCCCTGATCCAGAAATATCCTGAACGATCCCCTTCACCTTGTTTTTGTAGGCGTTTGCGACAGGCAAAACATAATGACCGTTGCGGATGGTCAATGTCGAATCGCTTAAGAAAGGCTTGTTCCGATCCAAGATGAAGCCCAGCTTTTTCTTCATCTCGTTTTCAAGGCGAATGATTGATGCACGGACCGATTTGAGCTTCGGCGAGGCGTTATCATAAATCGACATATCTGGAGCGATGATTTTATGAATGTCCTTTTCCAAGAAATCAAGAATCGGAAAACGAGAAGCATAATCTAGAAGGATTGGGCTATCACTCACTTGCTTGAAATATTGTCTGATATCGCGTGCTTCAAGCACATCGTGAGCGCAGCGTTCTAGTTCTTCGATAGAAAGCGTGCCGCCTTTTTTAGCAAGTGAAATCGAGGAAAGAAGAGAAGACGATACGTCTAAAGGGAGTATTCCATACCGATCAAGCAAAGAAATCATCTCATCTAGCGTATTCAATTCTTTCTTCATATTTGAGGAATCAGAGAACATGACAAGCGAATTCGCTTTCTGTTTGCCTAACTCTGTCCTCGCGATTTTCGCGATTTCATCGCGGATTTTCTGAAACTCAAATTTTTCGTAAATATCTTGCATAGGCAAGATTATATCATCGAATCAAAAGGAAGAAGTGATAGAATAAAGTGTCATGGGAAACGAAGGAACCGTCATTTTGAGTGTCACCGATGAGACGATGAAGAAAATGAAATCGTTTTATGATGCTCTTCAAGCGCCAAACGGAAATGGCGCCCTTTATTCTTGCATCAAATGTGAAGGCGTGACCGTATCTCTATACGCAAAAAACAAAAAAGGCGAATATAAGGCGATGTTCCAGGGGAAAAACGCATTATCTGAAGCTCGAATTTGGGACCAAAACGCCAAAGAATGTCCTAAAAAGCAAGAAAAAGAAAAAACGACGTTCCCCGTAAAAAACCTTTTTCCACAAATTGGAAGCGATGAAGTTGGAACGGGCGATTTTTTCGGCCCGATTATCGTCGTCGCCGCTTTCGTAAGGCAAGAAGACGTAAAAGAGCTCCAAGAAATTGGCATCACTGATAGTAAAAAAATGAATGATGAAAGAATCCTTGAGCTAGGGCCGAGCCTCATCCACAATTATGATTACAGCGAGCTTGCTCTCGATAACCGCAAATACAACGACGAAGTGAACTGCAAATTCAATATGAACGAGATTAAGGCGATTATGCATAATCGCGTTTTATTGAATCTTAAAAAAAGGCACCCATCTGCCTATGTTTATCAAGATCAATTCGCTCAAGAAAACCTGTATTATTCCTATTTGTCCAACGAAAAAGAAGTTCTAAGAGGCATTACGTTTAAGACGAAGGGGGAGACGGCCTTCATCTCCGTTGCTCTTGCTTCTGTCATCGCTCGTTACGCTTTTTTGCGAAAAATGGAGAAAATGAGCAATGAATATGGAGTTCATTTTCCCTTTGGCGCAGGCGAAGAAACCGATAAATTCATCGTTTCTTTTCTAGCAATGCATGATAAAAAAGAGCTTAGGGATGTCGCTAAGCTCAATTTCGCAAATTATCGAAAGATTATTCAAGACGATTGAGAACGTCCATGAAATAAGAAGGAAGAGGCGCTTCAAAGGAAACCTCTTTTTGCGTTCTAGGATGCACAAAAGTCAAACGATATGCGTGAAGAAGCTGCCCACCGTTATAAATTGTGCGGTTTCCTTCCCCATACATTGGATCGCCAATAACAGGATGGCCAATATAGTCAAGATGCACACGAATTTGATGAGTGCGCCCTGTAAAAAGACGACAAGAAATCAAAGTAGCATTTGAAATAAGAAAGCGTTTTTCGACATGAAAAAAGGTAATCGCTTCTTTTTTGTCGCGGCCGTTCACTGCAAATTTGGTTGGATGAGCAAAATCGCGCCCAATTGGCGCATCGATTTTCGCATCATCTTCATCGATAATGCCTTTCACAAGCGCATAGTATTCTCGGTGCATCGAATGTCCGGATAATTGCTTAGCAAGTCCTTCATAAGCGAAATCGTTTTTCGCAATCACAAGAAGCCCCGAAGTATCTTTATCGATACGATGGACCAAGCCAGGGCGCCCTTTCCCAGCGAGGGTGGAGAGGTTCTTTTCGTGATAGACAAGTGCGTTCACTAGTGTCCCAGAGGTGTGCCCGTTCCCAGGATGAACAACGAGGCCCGCTTGTTTATTAATCACGAGCAAATCGTCGTCTTCGTAAACAATATCTAGCGGAATATCTTCCGCTTTGATATTTAGTTCTTTTTCAGTATATTCTTGGTAGTTTACAATATCTCCTTCTTTTAAGAGATAATGGGCATTTTCTTGCTTTTTATTAACGGAAATATCTCCGTTTTTTATCATTGATTGTACTTTGCTTCTAGAAGGCGCTAAACCCCACGAAAAAAGAACTTCGTCGAGTCTTTTTCCAGCTTCAAGAACATTAACAATCTTTTCCATTTTCGTCCTCTATTGCAGTTTTCTTTTTACGCCAGAAAGCGTTCTCGTTGATGTATTCTTCGGCTTCTTCATCGCTCATTTTGCTGGTTTCAACGATAGAAAGAACGATGTAAAGAATAATGCCGACTGTGATGCAAGCGTCCGCGATATTGAAATTCGCGAAGGGATTGAGGAATCCACCGCGATCTGTTGGACTGCCACCAAAATATAAATCAATCCAGTCTACGACGCCATTAGGACCGCCATTTTGCCCCCAATAGAAGGTGCGATCGATT
>DBJG01000031.1:7342-11152 GCA_002296455.1 Caryophanales bacterium UBA782
GCTTCTAATAGCATTAAGGTCGCGTTCATAAGGCCATCTTCTTTATGAAGCCCTTTTCTCCAAAAGTTAAATATCGCGAAGCTCATAAGCCACGATATCGCGATATTGATAGGACGGCTCCAACTCGCCCCATCTCCCAAACCAAAGACGACTCCGGTGTTATAAATATGAGAAAAATAAAGGAAATTCGGGATAATTTCAATTTCATCATGGAAAGAAATATGCTTCACGACAATCCATTTTGTGATTTGATCGATCGCAACAAAAAGGAGGCAAAGCCACACATAGGTGTTGAATATGCTTTTTCTTGTCCAAACATATCCTTTAAAAAAACTAGTTCTGCGATTCATGGACTTATTTTCCCATAACCTTGGCACAGCGGCCACATAAAACGCCATCGTCGTATTGCTTGCTGTCTTCTTCAATGCGACGGCAACGGTCACACTTTAGGCCTTTTGCTTTTTCTACGCCCACTTTTAGCGTTTCGCCCTCTTTCAGATCGATTTGACTCACGCCGAACATCTCGCTTGTTTCTTGTTTGGATAAGGAAAGTAATAACGTAGACAAAGAGGAATGTGGTAGCGTCAAAATAATCTTCGCCTCCATATTAGACGCGATAAGCCCTGCATTTCTATTTTCTTCAAGCGTTTTTAAGGCCGCATCACGAACTTTGATGAATCCTTCGTATTCGTTCGTGTTTTCGTAGCGATGAGAGACGCTTGGCATATCTTCGAGCTGTGGTGATTCTTTTTTGTGGCCAGGGATCGCTTTATAAACCTCGTCCATCGTGAACGAGAGGATTGGGTTATAAAGAAGGCATAAAGTCATCGTAAGCTCGTAAAGGACGTATTGAATCGCTTTTCTCCGCTCGCTATTTGCCTCTTCGCAATACAAAACGTCTTTGGCAAAATCGAGATAGAATGTCGATAGTTCTACCATAAAGTTTCCTAGCGTTCCGCTTACGACGGCGAAAGAATATTCATCATATGCCGATAAGCAATCGTTCTTCACTTTCTCTAGGCGCCCCAAAATCCATTTGTCGATCGGCCACAAAGTTGGCTCAGTCTCTGACAAGATGTAAGGCTTTCCCTCGCCATCTTGAAGATTACCAAGCATGAACTTGAACGTGTTTCTGATTTTGCGATATTGCTCGCTGATGGTTTTGACGATAGATTCGCTAAGACGAACGTCCGCCTCGTAATTGATGCTTGCAGCCCATAGACGCAAAATATCTGCTCCAAATTGATTTGCGACTTTGCTTGGGTCAATGCCGTTTCCAGCGGATTTGCTCATTTTGTTCCAATTTTCGTCCATGACCCAACCATGCGTGAGACAACTCTTGAATGGCGCTTTTCCTGAATAAGCAGTCGAAAGAATCAAGGAGCTATTGAACCAGCCACGATATTGGTCGTTCCCCTCCAAATAAAGGTCAGCTGGGAACGGAAGTCCACGTTCGTTAAGAACGCCATTCCAGCTAGAACCGCTATCAAACCAAACGTCCATGATATCGGTTTCTTTGCGGAAAAGCCCGTGTGGAGACTTTGGATTTGTATATCCGTCTGGTAGTAATTCTTTCGCTTCGCGTGAGAACCAAGCGTTGCTGCCTTCTTTCGCGATGATATCACGGATATGATCAAAGACTTCTTTCTCGATGATTGGGGAATCGTCTTCATTATAAATAATCGGAAGCGGAACGCCCCAAGCGCGTTGTCTTGAAATGCACCAATCAGTTCTATCAACAATCATATTGACCATTTTTTGTTCACCCCAGGCCGGTTCCCACTTGATTTTGTGCACTTCTTCCAAAAGCTTTTCGCGAATTGGCTCGATGCTGCAGAACCATTGAGGAGTCGCGCGGTAAATGACAGGCTTATGGGTTCGCCAATCGTGAGGATAACTATGAGTAATATCGACTTCTTTAAGCAAAGCGCCCACTTTTGTTAATTCGTCGATAACAATATCGTTGCATTCATCATAGAATTTGTTCGTGCAGGGATCATCTTCCCCTAAATGCATGATGCCTTTGTCATCAACGGTCGCAAACGGCTTGATGCCGTATTTCGAGCAAACATTGAAATCGTCCAAACCATGGTCAGGATCAGTGTGAACGCAGCCCGTTCCAGCACTATCGTCGACAAAAGAAGCGTTCATGATGAGCGATTCTCTATCATAAAGAGGGTGTTTCGCCTTGGCTCCATCCACTTCCTGTCCTTTAAACGTTTTAATCAATTCACATTGAGAGAAGCCAAGCTCTTCGGCGAGTTTGTCTTTTAAAGAACAAAGGAAAACGAACTTCCCTTTGTTGGTTTGGTAAATGCCATATTCAAACCGCGGATTTAAAGTGATGCCACGGTTAGAAGGAATCGTCCAAGGAGTCGTCGTCCAAATGATGATACATGCGTCAAGCGGAATAACGCCTTTTCCATCAATCATAGGGAAAGCGATATAAAGTGTTTTTGCGAGAACGTCTTGGTATTCAACTTCCGCTTCCGCAAGCGCGCTTTCACTCGATGGTGACCAATAGACTGGTTTTAATCCTTTATAGATGATGCCTTGTAGGGCCATTGAAGCGAAAACGTCAATCTCACGAGCCTCAAATTCTGGAAGGAGAGTAAGGTATGGTGAATCGTAATCGCCAAGGCAGCCAAGGCGACGAATCTGTTCCTTTTGATGGGCCACTTGCTTTAAGGCATAGGCTTTGCATAAATCGCGGAAAGCAGGAACGCTCATCGCTTTGCGGTTGACGCCGCTCTTGGTGACTTTGACTTCGATCGGGAGGCCGTGCGTGTCCCAGCCAAAAACAAATGGCGTCTTATAGCCGCGCATATTCTTATAACGGACGATAAAGTCTTTCAAAAGACGATTGAGCATATGTCCACAGTGGATATCGCCATTCGCGTAAGGCGGACCATCGTGGAGCAAGAATTCCTGACACCCCTCACGATTGGCATTCATCTTTTCATAGAGTTTCTCTTCGTTCCATTTTTGTACCAATACCGGTTCTTTCTGTGTGAGATTCGCACGCATCTCGAAACTCGTCATCGGCATCAATAAACTCTCTTTGTAAGACATGTTTTCCCTCCAAAATAAATAAAAAGCGCCCACCTAAGGACGCTTTCACGTGGTACCACCTTAGTTCAGGGATGATCCCCTGCACTCTTTCCTCTTTAACGGGAGGAGCCCCACTCTTACTTGTGTTCGGAGCGGATGCTCAGGAAGTGATTGCGGCTTGCTTTGCCCCGTTCTCATCCAAGGGGCTCTCTCCAGTTTGCACGCCGTTGTTGTCTTCCTTATTAACGCAAGAAAAACTATAGGAGAATCGAAAGATGAATGCAACTAAAAGCCGCTATCGTCGCCACTATTGTTCGATGAACCATCATTCCCAAAATCGTTATTTGTTTTTCCGCCAAGCGCCGCTTTGAGGAAATCTGGGAGCATATCGTCAACAATGTTCTTCTCTTCTTTATCGTCATGGATATCGTTTTTGACTTCTTCCGCCACTTCTTTGGCCTTTGTATCGGCAACGCCTTTGCCAAGCGAAGCGATATCTTTTGGCATTTCGAAAGGTTCAACGGAGGTGAAATCATATTCTTTGTCGAAATCGCTTGCGATGACAGAAACAATCAAGGAGTCATCCAACTGATTATTGATGGACACGCCAAATTTGATATCGAGCGTTTGCCCAGCTTGCTCAACGATTCTTGCGACGCATTCTTGCGCTTCATACAAATTCACGTTCGTGCCGCATGTTACAGCACAAATTGCTTTTCTTGCACCGGAAATCGAGATTTCAAGAAGTGGAGAATTGAT
>DBJG01000031.1:11219-17207 GCA_002296455.1 Caryophanales bacterium UBA782
GAGAATTGATGGCATTTTCCGCAGCAATAGCCGCTTTGTTTGGACCCTTGCCAACTCCATAGCCAATCAAGGCAATGCCAGAATCCTTTAATGTGCTTCTCACATCAGCAAAATCAAGGTTCACAAGTGCAGGTACGAGAATCAAATCCGCAACGGTCTTCACGCTTTGTGCCAAAACCCCATCGCTATCTTTGAAAGCTTGATTCACAGGAATATTTCCGCTCGTCATCAAAAGTTTATCATTACTTACGACAATCAAAGAGTCGACCGCTTTTCGCAGTTCATTAAGCCCATTAATCGCGTTTTTGTTTCTTTGTTGTCCTTCGAACGTGAAAGGGCGAGTGACAATTGCAACTGTGAGAGCACCGCTTTCTTTGGCGATTTTCGCAATGACTGGAGCAGCACCTGTTCCAGTTCCTTTTCCCATACCGGCCGCGATAAAAACCATATCCGCGCCTTGGACAATTTCCTTGATTTGGTCGGCACTTTGCTCAGCGGCTTGTCTTCCCATCGCTGGGTCGCCACCCGCACCAAGTCCCTTTGTAACACCGTCCCCTAAAACAAGGCGATGTGGCGCTTTGGATGTTGCAAGGGCTTGCTTATCGGTATTCGCAACATAAAAATCCACGTTTTGGATGCGTTCGTCGATCATGCGGTTAACCGCATTGTTTCCCGCTCCTCCTACGCCAATGACCACAATTCTGGCCACAGGCTCGAAATTATCAAGATCATCAACATCTGTTTTCTCGATCGGCATAAGAAATCCTCCTAAGGTTTATCGCTTCGCTCTCGATAATTGAGCTTGCGGACGGTAATAGCTATCCACTCTTCCCCGATTGTCCCCTTGTGCCGCGATAAGGCCAAGAACCGTCGCGTATTTTGCTTCACGCGCCCCTAAGACATTCGGCGTGAAGAAAATCGGTTTGTGGGTTCCAAGGGCTGGTTCAAGCAAAGGAGCAAGCCCAAATAGTTCACTTGCCCCCCCGACGAATACGACTGGGAGAGAAGGCAAAAAATCTTGATTCTGAGGGGTAAGACTCCGTTCCAGTAGCTTATTGAGAGCGTTGGAAAGGAACACATTGAACGTCGTCGCGTAGTAATCGGAGATGGCTTTATTCAAGTCATCTTGAAAGATTTTTCGCTCGGATCCACCTTCATCGTAGCTTTTGGCAATCGGATCCACGAAACGTTCCGTCTTTTTTGAATAGCCATAATCGATTTTGATGCGTTCGGCTTCTTCAAAGGAAAGCGAGAATGCACTCGCGATGGATTCGGTTAATTCATCGCCACCTTTTGGAAAGGAAAGAGAAGCGAATAGACGATTTGCGCCAACCATGCTCGCGCTAGTAACGTGAGCCCCCATATCGACCAAAATATAGTCATGTGGCATATCTTTGTTCGTGGCAATAAGCGCACTCGAAGCCAAAGGAGAAACGGCCATTCTTTCAATGCGAAGCCCCGAATCTTCGACCACTGTGCGGTATTCACGCTGTGGCGAAATCGGAAGAGCGTGCACTTTCGCGCAAACAAGAAGCGAGCGGCTCTTTTCCCCAACTGGGGCATTCCAATATCGTTTCTGGCTATCAAGTTCATAATAATCAGGAATGATGTCAACGATGGTCATTCCACTGGGAATGCTTTCTTTTTGGACCAAATTCATCACATTAGTGATGTCAATTTGATCGACAAGATTGGTTTGGCTTACAACGCTTGTTTGGTGATTGCTTTGGTAAATCCTCAATCCATAAGGAGGCAAAACCAAAGAAACGGATTCGATATTGACTTTGAGTTTTAGTGATTCGTCCGTCTTAGCCATAAGATCCAAAATGGCGGTTTTGATTGCTTGAGCATCACGAATAAGCCCGTCTTTTATCGCGCCGCGAATCGATTCTTCCGCATAGTAAGAAAGAACTGGCTTTTTATCAACCAGCGATCCAATTGCGAATTTCACGGCGTCAGAGCTGATTTCTAGAACTGAAACATTGTTTGATGCGTAATTATCATTCATTTCCATAAACGTATTCTAGTTTAGAATACAGCGCCTAATAAAGCAAATGCGAACGATAGAAAATTAGTCGATTTTTGGAATATTGAAAAAAGAAAAATGGATGCGACTAGTATCGCACCCAAAGAAGAAGTGAGTTTTACCCTAAGTAGGCAATAAGGGCATGAAGATTTGTCGATATTGTCGAAACGGCCGAAACGCTATCCCCCGCCTCCGCTGACAAGCGGACAGAAATCCCAACAGGAATCGCCAGAGTTGCCGTAACCGCCAAAGCGATCAGTAAAACAAAAACGGCTGTCTTCAAATGATAGTAGATTCTTTTATGCCCGTATTTTTCTAATTTATCAACCATATGACTATTCCTCCTTTCTTTCGATGGCACGCAATTTTGCGCTTTTTGAGCGATGGTTCATTTCTTGTTCTTCTTCGCTAGGGAGAACCGGATGCTTCGTCAGCATCTTGAATTCGCTTTGTCCGCCGATTTTTATCGATTCTGGACCGGTTCGAGTCCCTCTCACTTCGCATAAGGAGCGGAAGTCGTCTTTTACAATGCGGTCCTCTAGCGATTGGAACGAGATGACGACAAGTCTTCCTCCGGGAAGAAGCAAAGAAGGAATGTCCTCTAATGCTTTTTCAAGGTTATTGAGCTCGCCATTTGTTTCGATGCGTAATGCTTGGAATATTTGCTTTGCCGGATGCCCTTTTTGATTTAAACGCCACGCCGGCTTGCTTTTTTTGATGATGTCAACAAGCTGAAACGTCGTTTCGATGGGCGTCTTTTCCCTTTCCTTTACAATATTTTTCGCCACCATCTTGCTATCAGGATCTTCGCCATATCGCGTGAAGATGCGCGCGAGTGACTCGTAAGGATAAGTGTTGACGATGGTCGCGGCCGTAAGTGTTCCTGAACGGTCCATTCTCATATCAAGAAGACCATTATTGCGATAAGAGAAGCCCCGCTCCTCCTCGTCAAATTGAGGGCTACTTACGCCTAAATCCATCAGTGCACCATTGATTTTATTCACGTGATATGCAGCGAGTTGCTCTTTCACGTAAGCAAAGTTGCTATGGATCAAAGTGAAGTTGTCACCGATTTTCCTTAACCTTGGCTCGGATTCTTTAATAGCCTCCTCGTCAAGGTCAAAGGCATAAAGGTGTCCATGTGGAATTTGTTGAAGGATGGCACTGCTATGCCCTCCTCTTCCTAACGTCAAGTCTACGTAAACGCCGCCGTCTCGGACATTGAGCAAAGAAACGGCTTCATGAAGCAAGACGCTGATATGCTTTTCTGCCATTTATTGCTCCTTTCCAAGATTCTCTGCGAGTTTTTCGTATTGAGAAGCATTCTCATTTTCGTAATTACGATACGCGTTCGCATCCCAGATTTCGAAATGATCCAAAGCGCCGATGAGAATCACATCTTTTCCAATGTGATAAGCATCAACAAGGTCCTTTCCAAGAGGAATGCGTCCATGAGAGTCCACTTCTAGCTCTGTTACGCTTGCCAAAGTGAGACGAACGTAAGCTCGACTTTTTTCTTCGCGGTAGGAAAGAGATGACAAATCATCCATTAGGCGATGGAATTCGTCTTCTAGATAGACGCCAAGGCATCCTTCAAAGCCTCTAAGAACGTAAAACTTGTCGGGAAGTTCGCTCACAAGTTTGCTTGGTACTTGTAGACGGTTCTTCTCGTCAAGAGTTCTAGAATAGGTTCCGAAGAATATTCCCACTTTTTCCCACCTCGCTGGAAAATGATAACATCCATTTCGCGTACATGTAAACAAAAACAAAAGCAAAAAGACGAATAAAAAGCGTCTCTTTGATTTTGCACAAAAGAAACGCTTGGTTTTAAATTAGTATATTTTTAGTTTATATAAATACTAAGTATTTAAAATCGGTATGTCATTTTTATTCATCATCCACCGATAGAACGTCAAACGGTGAAGATTTCACTTCTTTTCCTTTTTGAGCGGCGAAAGTGTCTTCGTCATAAACGTTATACCCTTTTCCGCTTTTTGGAAGTTCGCTATCAGGTCTGAGAACGCGGATTGGAAGACTAGAAGCAATCATGGACAAGCAAAGTAAATCCAAGTCGACGGAAGAGCCTGGAAGGATATATCCATCTCCAATATCATCTTCATTATCCATCACATCCGCTTCGTCTTTCAGTTGAATGGCTTTGTCGAAAAGGACACCGTCTCTGCTGTCTTCGAGCGTTATCGTCGCTCGAATTGAAAACGAAACATGAGGATATTCCCCTATTTTTGTGGCTTTCGCTTCATAATGACAGCTTTTGATGCCCCTAATCGGATAATGAAGCTCATAGCCTTCAAAAGTCGGATTCGCTTCGAAAGCGAGCGTTCTTCCTCTTGTAATCGCGCTTTTAGCAACCTTCGTCATTATTTGCGAACCTCCGCTAAGAACTTCATGCGCAAAACGCCGACAATCTTTTCCATGATTGCGTTCACTTCTTCGTCTTTTAAGGTTCTATCGGCATTCGAAAAATCAATGGAAATGGCCATCGATTTCTTGCTTTTGCCGATAATTTCTCCTTGGTAGATATCGAAAACGCGAACGTCTTTGACCAAAGAATCGACTCTTCCAATTTCTCTTCGAATGTCTAGATAAGATACTTTATCATCGATAACGAATGCCAAATCACGTGTAACGCTTGGGAATTTACTAGGAACGAGCGCTTTAGTAGGGCTCACTTTCAAATTGAGCAAAGCAGTTAAATCCAATTCGAGGGCAACTGCGGATTTACCTAATCCAAGTTTTTTTAGCAATGAAGGATGAAGCTCGCCCATTACGCCAATCGGTGTCTTCCCCATTAGGACCACCGCACTTCTTCCTGGGTGGAATTCTTCTTTTCCGTTCTCTTTTGGTAGGCGAGCTAGTTGATAGCGATTCGCGTTAACTCCAAGCATCGCCATGATGCCTTCAAGCACGCCTTTTGCCGAATAAAAGTCGTATGGTAAAGACTTTAAAGCGCCTTGAAGACTCTCTTTTCCAACGAATACCGCCGCCAAATGGGAACCCTGTTCCGTCTTGGTGTCGATATCACTCACTTCGAAAATGGAGAAATCTTTGATTTGACGAGAAAGGTTATACTCCGCAACAGAAAGAAGAGAAGGAATAAGGCTTGCTCTCACATATTCATGATCGTCAGTCATTGGATTGGCCAAGCGATAATTCTCTCCTTTTTTGAGGTAGCGGAAACTAGAAGCCATTTCTTGATTCACAAGCGTATAAGTGAAAACCTCGTTCATACCGATCGAACGAAGGAAATGGCGAATGGACTGCTTCTTTTTTTGGCTTTCGGTGAGGCCTTGCAAAGAAACGCCATCCGGAAGCTTGCTTTTCACGTGGTCAAACCCCAACAAACGGATCACTTCTTCGCTAATATCCGCTTCTCCACCAATATCGATTCGGCTCGAAGGAATCGTAACGAGGAGCGAATCTTCTTTTGCAACGGGTGAAAGATGATCGGCGGCGAGAACTTCCATGATTTCTTCGCGCGTAAAGGAAGTTCCTAAACGAGCGTTGATATAAGAGAAGCTCGTCTCTATCATCTTTTTATCATGCTTCAGCGTGTCGAAGACGAATTCTTGACTAACGCTTTCGCCTTGGGCGAGTTCTAATAGCATAGAAGCGGCAAGTTCCAAAACGCGATGCGCTTGATCCTTATTAATCCCTTTCACAAAACGAGAGGAAGATTCACTGATTAAGCCTAGACGTGAAGAAGTTCTTCGGATGCTTGCCGAATGGAAAACGGCAGACTCGATGACGACATTTTTCGTATGGAGATCGACTTCGGCAGATTTGCTTGTCATGATGCCAGCTAAGCAAGCCCCTTCTTGACCGCTCGTGACGAGAAGATCGCCTTTCAATAAAGCGTATTCTTTATCATCCATCGCCAAGAAAGAGCCTTCATAATCGTCTTTGACGATAAGTTCTTTTTCTTTTAGTTTGTCGAGGTCGTA
>DBJG01000005.1 GCA_002296455.1 Caryophanales bacterium UBA782
AAAGTGGCGATAGACAATCGCGAAATTCGTAATGTCGAAGAATATAATCTCTGGCGATAAAGAAGCAAGAGATGTTTCATACAAAGCTATGCGTTCATTATTTTGATCGTAAAAGCAAAGATGGTTCTCTTTTTTAAGACGAACAACGATATCATCCAAACGAACAACGACGTTGCCCAACCCACCCAAATAAGGGGCGATTATATTTGGTTCTCCCCCTTTAAACAAACGATAGTATTCTTTTGCTTTTTCGATATCGAGTTTGCTTGGAATCATTTTCTTTCTCCAAACGATAACTTTTTCGCTTCTATAAACAAAGCACGCGTTTCAGGACGAATGGATTTAAGATGAATGGTTTCGTATTGACGGACAATCGCTTGGCCTGGAACACTGCCCTTATACACATTCTTTCGTTCCGCCATCATCACATCGCCATCCTCTTTTTTAATTGAAAGAAGAGCGATTTCGCAAGCAGTTAGAACTTCTTCCTGACTTGGATCGTTCTTTCGAATTATGACGTGAGCCCCATGGCTACTTTCCGCGTGAAACCAATAGTGGGACTTTACCGTATCTATAAGAAAGGTCAAGGTATCGTTTTGCTTAGCGCTTTTCCCAAAAAGGAAACGCGTGCCATTCTTGTCGAAAAAGAACGGAATATTCGCTTTCCCAAAATCATGTGTTTTCTCTTTTTTGGCGTATAGGCCCCAATCTTTCGCAAAAGATTCGAGGCCCTCTTCATCACTAATTTGCAAAAGATTCAACGTATCTTGGCAGTCGCTAAGTTCTTCAAATGCCTCTTTTATACGCACCTCATTTTCCGCTAGAGCCTTTTTCGCCTTTTTCGCTTTTTTGTAGAAAAGGCTCGCATTGCATGAAAGAGATTTTGCTGGATCTAATCTCGCGTTTCTTCCTTCTACTTCAATGGAACTAGCGCCAGTAAGCGAATCAAGATGCATGTAAATGTAATCACCAAAAAGGGAATCGTCTATATGAGCGATAGCCTTTTCTTTATCTTGCTCAATCAGTGTCAATTTTCTTTTTAGGCGCTTTTCTTTCGCTTCGAAATAAGAAAGGAGGAATCCAAAACGTTCCTTTTTTCTCATATCAAAAATCGATTTTTCCTTTTGTAAACACATTGTCTGGTATTTTGGATAATCAAAAATAGCGGGGGACTCGTTTATAAATGCTTTCTTTGGAGGGTGATATGTTGCGCCTTTTAAAATAGGACGATAAGAATCCAACGAGGAACCATGGGTGAACGCGATGATTTTTCTACGCTCATCAGTCAATATCAAATTCGGATGGGAAGAAAACATTTCAAAAAAGAGCAATTTTGTTTCCTCTTTATATACTTGATTGACGGTCACGAGACTCAATTTTAGAATGCGGTCGCCATTTTCTTGTTCGACAGAGTTTACGTAGGCATTGGCAAGTTCTTTTCGAAAAGAAAGATATACTGGTGAATCTAGAGACGACAAATTGAATTCTTCTTTTGCCGTATAGGCACGCGGGTCTCCGCCATCTAGGCAGATGACAAAGCGATGATCGCCTTTCCCAGATAAATGGAAAAACAGAGTGGACCTAGCAATCAACAGTGGACGTGAGATGTGTTTCCCCGCTAGAAGTTCGTTTAATGTGCTCACGTATGAGTTAAATTCTTGTCCTGTGATGCTCATAAACATGAGTATAGCATGTGGCGTCAGGCTGAGCATTACTATTGACCTAGTAAATAAAACTAGATAACATAGAATTGAAAATTGGAGGATTGGCTTATGATGATCGGAATCTCAGCTGAATCAACGATTGACTTGCCTCAAGAGTATTTGGGCAAATACGGAATAACCATTGTTCATTTTCATGTTCAAAGAGGAAAGGAAGAGGGGCCTGATAACTTATTTCGTACGGACGAACTCTTTGAATACACAAAAAAGACGGGGGACATGTGCCATACTTCCGCGGTTAATATTAATGAATTAGAGGATCATTTTGAAAAGCTCCTTAAAAAATATGACTACGTGATTCATTTCACGATTTCGAGCGCAATTTCTAGCGGTTACAACAATGCGGTTGCTGCGGCAAATGGAAACCCACGCATCGCGGTGATTGATTCACACGGCACGAGCGGCCAAATTGCTCTCCAAGCGATTTATGCACGTGAACTCATTGATAATGGTTATCCTTTTGAAGACGTTGTGAATTTCGTTATTGAACGAAGACCTTATTGTTCTTGCTCGTTTCAACTTGATACCCTTGAATATTTGTATAAAGGGGGACGGTGCAACAAACTTGCGATGATTGGTTCGAATTTGCTGAAAATCAAACCTGAAATTATCTGTGTGGAATCACTAAACGGGAAATTCACAACTGGTAAGAAATTCCGTGGTAACACAAGACGCTGCCTCTTGGCCTATATAGATGATATGTTGCAAAGTCATCCAAATATCGATCCCAAAATAGCATTCATTAATTATTCTTTTTTAGAAGACCATTCCATCTTGAATGCGGCAAAGGAAAAAGCGTTGGATTTTGGCTTCCGCGAAGTCGTGATAACGCAAGCCTCTCCAACCAATGGCTATCATTCGGGACCCAACGTCCTTGGAATCCAATTTTATTTTGATGGGCCTCATGAAGTGAAACCTTACTATAAAGAATAATCGTTTCCCTTCCCTTTTCCTTCATATCTTGTCTTTTTCACGAACACGATGGCTTAAAAGTTCGAAGAAGTAAGGCTTTTTTCGTTGCTTTTTAAATATTTTCATAGTTATAATTGACTATAATAGTTTTTTATGAGAAAAGGCTTATTGATCATAATCTCGGGACCGAGCGGCGTTGGAAAGGGAACCATCCGCCAACAAATTATGAAAGACATTTCTCTCAATCTTTGGTACAGCATTTCCATGACGACACGTTCGATGCGTCCTGGTGAAGTGAATGGGCGAGATTACTATTTTGTGACGGATGAAGAATTCAACCGCAATATCGAAAACGGCAATCTTTTGGAACATGCAACATTCGTCGGTCACCAATATGGCACTCCCTACGATAAGGTTCAGGCGATGAGAGAAGAAGGGAAGAATGTCATTTTGGAGATTGATGTTAACGGAACCGAGCAAGTATTGAAACGCTTAGCGAATGATCATCCTGTGACTTTTTTCATCATGCCCCCGAATTTTTCGTGCCTTGAATCCAGAATTCGCGGGAGAAGCACCGAATCGGAAGAAGTTATTCAACAACGGCTCGCCAAAGCAAAACGCGAGATGAAATTAAAATCGCAATATGAACACATCATTTATAACGATGATGTTACGCGTGCAGCGATAGAAATCGAAAATATCATCCGTGCCGAAATTCATGTCCGCGATTCTGAAAATGACTTATAATTTTTCTAGATGATAATTCTAGATGTTTTAACCCAATACGGCTCTCAATCTTTGGATCGGACTTTTACATATTTATATGATGGAAAACGAAAGGTTGGCCCTCGTTTTCGCGTACTGATTAATTTTAATGGGAGACCAGCAATGGGCTTTGTTCTTAACGCGCGAGAAAC
>DBJG01000053.1:0-3301 GCA_002296455.1 Caryophanales bacterium UBA782
CACCAGCTTCCCAAGCTGGTTACACGGGTTCGATTCCCGCCAGGTGCTCCATTAAGCTTGTTGTTCGATGCTCTTCTAAAGCATCGTTTTTTCTTTTTTCTTTTGTATTACGATGTTTATCTTGCCCGTATTTTCCATTCCTCTCGAAGCTTTGCTGGCGGTTCGGGAAAATTCGACAACCAGTTCTATTTCAAATGTTGTGAAACAAAATCCTTATTAGAGTAAATATCACCCCGAACCCCTAGATGCTTGTTCCGTGATCTTAATCTCAATGTATATTTCTTGCCCGCTCGTGCTCCGCTTTATTAATAGCAGTTTCAATAACGCGCAAGTTCATCTACCCAAGGACGCCCGAACACAACGGCAGATCGACCAGGAGAGATTCTAGAGGGTCCTGAGATTCCATTCCCTCGTCGACCTCGTGGCCAGAGGGCGAGGTGGAGCAGAAGGTGCGACGAGACGCCGAGGATGGTGCTGAATTTCAGATCCCCGAACCAAGCCAAGATTGAAAACCTTACGGAGCTGATGCAAGATACCGACGAGGTCAGATGCCCGAGGTTTCTTAAATGTTTCACATCAATTGAGAGTTTACAATTGAAACGTAATCTCTACACGAACGGCTTTTGCCCTTTTGCGGAAATCGTTTTATCATTATTCGAGAGAAGAGGTAAAAATATGGCAGAGAAGAAAAATACTTATATGGTGAACAAGCGTGAAGATGGCAAGTGGCAAGTGAAAATCATGGGCAGCGACCGCGCGATTAAATTATTTGCCACAAAAGCGGAAGCCCTTGAATACACTAAAAACATGGCGGGCAATACGGAAAAGGGGATTGTTGTCAAACCAAGCAAAGGGGCAAACAAAGGGAAATTCACCAAAGCAAAATAATTTTTGCGGCGTTTTGCAACGAAAAGTCGATGAAAAATCGTTCTTTTCTTAACAGGGTGTTTTCGTTTTGCTAACATAATTTCGTAGAGGGTGGTTGACCCTTGAATATGGAATAATTTTTATGTCAGTACGCAACTTTAGTTCAGTTAATAATATTTTGTCTTTCGTCTTTACGATTATCGCTTTTTCTTTGTTCGATGTCATTTTTTATAGCATGGTCAAAAGAAAGGTCCCACGCATTTTCATTGTTGGATCGGAATGTCTTGTCATCCTCTCATGGATTTTGAATATGGATTTATTCCTGTTCATCATGCTTGGAATTTTATTAGTCGGCGTTCTCGTGAGTAGTTTCACCAATATGTCAGAAGTCCGTATTTTCACCGCAAACGTGATGAAAGGAAAAGCGACATTCGATTTGTTCCATAGAACGCCGAAAGTTCAACCAGAGGCAATTTACGACCGCGAAGAAGTCTTTAAGAAAGTGGAAAGTGCGATTCGTACTCTCTCTAAGCAAAAGATTGGTGCGCTCATCACTTTTGAAAAAAATGACGATTTGAGTGAAATCATGAAAAACGGCACGATCCTTAATGCACCTGTCAATTCGGAGCTCCTACAAACCATTTTCTACCCAGGCACACGTCTCCACGATGGTGCGGTGATTATCCGCGGGGATAAAATCGCTGCTGCGAGCGTTTATTTTACCCCAACGAATCGCCCACTCACTGGTAAATATGGTTCTCGTCATCGCGCTGCATACGGCATCAGCGAGACCACGGATTCTGTCACGATTGTCGTTAGCGAGGAAACGGGAAGAATCTCTATCGCTTTCCAAGGGGAACTTACTCCTGTCGCTCCTGATGAACTCCTTCGGATTTTCGAAGAAGATATGGCGACCGTGAGCGAACCAAGCGAAGATAACACGCATCAATCGTAAAAGTTAATAAGGGCCAAAATGTGGCCCTTTTTTGTTTCATCCGCGCATGAGAAAACGCTTTGTGCTAGACTATTTATAGAGAAGTCTTCTAGAGGGGGCGATTGCCTTCGTTCGATAAGGCTTCATTTAGGAGGACATTATGTCAACACCACACATTAACGCTTTAGACGGCGCGTTTGCGAAAGTCGTACTTATGCCTGGCGATCCGCTCAGAGCCCGCTGGATTGCGGAAAACTATCTTACGGATGTAAAGGAGATTTGCTCCATCCGCGGTATGGTCGGCTTTACTGGACTTTCGAAAAACGGAAAACGAATCTCGGTGATGCCTAGTGGCATGGGTATGCCTTCCATTGGAATTTATTCTCACGAATTATTTACTCAGTATGGCGTTGAATCCATTATCCGCGTCGGTACGATTGGTGCACTTCAACCGTTTATTAAATGCCGTGATCTTCTTTTGGGAGAAGGGGCTTGTACCAATAGCAACTGGATGGGGCAACACGCTTTAGGAGGCGCGACGTATAGCGCCATCGCATCTTTTGACTTGCTTTTAGAAGCCGCAAAAGCCGCCGCGAAAAGAAGCGGTGCTTATTATGTCGGTAACATTCTTTCGAGCGATACTTTCTATGACGCCGATCCTACGATTTGGAAAAAATGGCAGGCGCTTGGTGTCCTCGGTACCGAAATGGAAGCATATGCCTTATATGAGCAAGCCGCTTCTTTAGGCAAAAAGGCCTTAGCCATCTGCACCGTTAGCGATCTTATTTATGGCAATACTCAGATTTCAGCGGAAGAGCGTCAAGAAGGCCTCAAGAACATGATTGAAGTCGCCATTGAAACCGCTGAGCATTTCGCGGATTAGTCACTTATGTTGCCGTATTATGCACGTTTAACTCTTTTCATAATTCTTTCCGTGCTTTGCGGCATTTTCCTACTGGGTCTATTCTTTTATCAGCCTTTAAAAGGCCTATTGATTCGTCATAACGTGATGCGCTTTTATTATCATCGAGTGATGAGAGAAGCACGTTTCCATGACTATTATTTGGTCAACGATATTTCTTATCGCCTCGGTGGGAGCGATTACGTTCATATCGATCACGTCTTGGGCGGTGATAAATATATCTATGTCATCACGGACGTTTATTACGATGGGGCTGTGAGCGCGAAAAGCGATGACGTCCATTGGGTGAATTATCCTAAGAAGGGGAAGAAGGTTAAAATTCCTAACCCTCTTATGACGTCAAAAAACGCGGTAGACCGGTTTTCGAAAGCAAGTGGTATCAACACCTCTTTCTTAGTGGGTATTGTACTTGTGAATGACGATTGCTTTGTAACACCGATTGAGAACCGAAGAGGGGAGCCCGTTTTTACCCCTTTATCGCGGCTAGGGAAAGTCGTTGCGGCTTATGAAAAAGATAACATCGATCCCTTTGTTGGGACGGAACTAAGAAACGCGATGATCGCGTTACACAATGAGAA
>DBJG01000053.1:3355-6281 GCA_002296455.1 Caryophanales bacterium UBA782
ATCCAAATAAAGAAACAACATTACTTCCTTCCGTTGGGGCACTTGCTTTTGCTCGCTACAAGAAAAGATTCGGTTATTCTTTGCCAATGACGGCGGGATTTACGGTAGTAGCTCTCGCTTTTTTGCTTATGGGCGTCTTTTTCCCTTACACCCTTTGGTTTATTGTTCCATTCGTGGTTTTGCCTTTGTTTCTCGCTTTTACGATTTCTTTGTGCGATGGGCATAAAAATAACGAACTTTCTAACCGCAGATCGTTTGCCTATTTCCTTTCGTATTTTCATACTCCGTTTTATGGCTCTTATCGCGTAATCTGGAATTTTATTTTATCTTTGCTCTTTTCTTTGCCTTTTGCTCTTATTTTTTATTTTTCGTTGGTTCCTATTTTCACCATGAAATACCCATCTTTTGGTGAAAGCTTGTCTTCTCTTTATTCTTTGCTTCATGCGGGCGATTATTCTTCTGTTTTTGCTTTTATTGAGAAAGAAGAATCCCTATTCTCGTTTATGAGTCTTTTTTCTCTTCTTTCTTGTATCACCTTCACTGTGATTTTCCTTTTCCGACTCTGTGATTACGCACTAAATCCATTTTTACGCGTTCATATGGGACCCGGTCCTAGTAGCGTCGCAAACCATATTTTCGTTGGTGGTTTAAAGAAAGCGAAAAAGAGTTTTCTACGCGATTATTATTCTTCGATATGGTGGATGCTCGTTGCTTTCTTCGCCTTCTTTGCTTTCGGAATTACCATTGGATGGTTTTTCTTGCTTCCTATGACTTCTCCTCTTGGAATTGTGACACTCGGTATTTTGTTTGGTCTTGTTGCCGTTTCACCATTCCTTCCCTATTACATTTGGGTGTTGGATCTGCTTTTTAAGAAATATTGTTATTTCTTCATCGATTATTCGATTTCTTTGGCCGAGGAAGCCCTTTCGGAGATGGATAAGATGAAAGACATTCCTGAAGAAGAGAAGGAAGAAATTAAGAACCAAGTGGAAGAGAGCAAGAAAACGCGGAAAGATATGCAGGACAAAATGAACGATGCCGGTTCTTTCTTCGATGATGAAGAGAATGACGGCAAAGATTAATTTCGAAATATCTTGATTGAAGATTAAACAGATTGAAACAAAAACCGGCACATTCGATGCCGGTTATTATTCTAGATGGAGCAAGTGACGGGAATCGGACCCGCGTGTCGACCTTGGCAAGGTCGCGTTCTACCATTGAACTACACCTGCACTCGCTTTGAGCACGAGTAATTATAGAGAATCACCATGGATGAATCAAGGGGAGAAAAAAGAAAGTTGTTTCTCTTTTTTGACAATCAGCCATAGCGGTTCGTTCGATTGCTCGTTCCAACGCTAAATTAAGAAAGCAGTTTCCTTCTTATTGCAAAAATTGTCCTATCGTGATGAAGAATATAGTAGACTTGTTTTTAATTTAGGGATGGCGAATTGATTCGCTAGGGAGAAAAAAATATGAAACATGTCTATGTCATCACTGGTGGCGGAAGCGGAATGGGCTTAGCCACAATTCGTAAGCTCGATAAGGGTCATATTATCGTCATTAGTGGCCGCACGATGAGCAAATTGGAGCAAGCCGTTGAATCGCTAAAAGCGGATGGCTATGAAATCATCGCAAGAGAATGCGACGTTTCCAAGCGAAACGAAGTAAAAGACCTGGCTGCTTACAGCGCCTCTTTAGGCAAAATCGACGCGGTCATTCATGCGGCAGGGGTTTCCCCTCATATGGGTGATGCGAAAACGATTATATCTATCAATGCGCTTGGCACTCATTATGTTGACCAGGAATTTAAGGAAGTCATGGATGATGGAGTGATTTTGAATGTTTCTTCAATGTCCGCTTATATGCTTCCGAAGTCGATGCTACCAATCAAGCACTATATGCTTGTCTTTAAGAACGAAACTCGTTTCCTTAAGAAACTGACCAAAAAAGCGCGGATGTTTGGCAAGAAAATGGAGACGAGCATTGGCTACCCGATTTCCAAGAATTTCGTTTGTTGGTATACCAAGCGCGTCGCGAATGAAATGTATCAAAAAGGAATCCGCGTCATCAGCGTTTCTCCAGGAAATTTTGAAACGCCGATGGGGAAATTAGAGAGTGCCCAAGGGTCCGCCTTCCTAAAGAATGCCGCGATTCATCGTTTTGGGGATCCAGAGGAAATCGCCTCTCTTTTCGCAATGCTCATCGATCCAAAACTGGGATATCTCACGGGAACGGACATCGTGATGGATGGTGGTACCGTCGGAAATTTAGAAGTCTATTCGCGAAAAGAACAAAAAAGATTCAAATAAACGTATTTTCGAAAACGAGCCTCTTCTTTCTAGAGAAAGAATTCATAGAAGTGGGAAGAAGAGTAGACTATAATCTCCTTTGCTTTATTGGAGTGTTTTTATGGCGACAACGAATGATTTGGCAGAACTGCTCTTCCCCGAGGTGACGGGTTCAATAGAAGATCTTGAAAAAAGATTTCCTCCAAGGGGTTTGCCTCTTGGCGCGGAAGTGACGCGTTTCGCTCCTTCTCCGACGGGCTTTTTGCACACCGGAAGTTTATTCACGGCAATGATTGCTCACACGATTGCGCATGATACGCATGGTGTTTATATGTTTCGACTAGAAGATACGGATACCAAACGTACCATCGCCGGGAGCGCCGAAGAACTCATTGACCAACTCGCTTGCTTTGGAATTGTCGCCGATGAAGGCTATTTTCCTAGCGGTGATAAAGGACAATATGGCCCTTATCAGCAAAGCGTGCGTGCCGATATTTATAAAATTGTCATCAAAGAGCTCATTCGTAAAGGGATGGCTTATCCCGATTTCTCTACTTCTACGGATTTAGCGAAACTCCGTGAATTCCAAGAAGCGAATAAAATCATTCCTGGATATTATGGAAAATATGCGCGTGACC
>DBJG01000009.1 GCA_002296455.1 Caryophanales bacterium UBA782
GAACGTGGAGAGGTTCAATAATTTATAAGAAGCTTTTACAAGTTTATCTAAACCCGATTCTTTCGCTCCCAAGGAAGCAAGAAACTCCTTCTTTTCGTCAGGTGGAAGCTGGCTAATTTCGTATTCAATCGCGCACGAGACAGGGATGCATTCAGCATGTTCTTTTTCTGCGATTCCTTTGACGATCTGATAGTAAGCGCAATGCTCTAAGTCGGTATAATCGCTATCGGCAACATTGGCCACGTAAAGAATCGGTTTCAATGAGAGCAAGAAAAAATTCTTTTTCGCGTAGGCGATTTGCTCACTCGTAAGTCCTTTGGCTAAACGGGCAGGGTCGCCATTTTCTAGCGTCTTTTTGAGTGACAAAAGAATTGGCATCTCATACATCGCGACTTTATCTTTAGCGATACGCGCCTTCACTTCTTGCTTTCCAATGCGATTATTCACAGCGGACAAATCGCTCATCGCGAGTTCCAAATTGATGGTTGCAATATCGTTTGCCGGGTCAACAGGGTCCTCGTTATAGCGGAGTACTTGTTCTGAATCAAAGCAACGAACCACCTCTACAATCGCATCGCATTCGCGGATCGCCGCTAAAAATTGGTTTCCTAATCCTTCTCCTTTCGATGCCCCTTTGACTAGACCTGCAATATCATAAAATTCAAAAGTGGCATTCACTTTCTTTTTCGGCTGCCACATTTCAGTCAAATAATCGAGTCTTTCATCGGGGACAATAACAACTCCCGTGTTCGGATCAATGGTCGCAAAAGGATAGTTTTCGGCCAAAACGTGAGAATTCGTAATCGCGTTGAATAAGGTGCTCTTCCCCACGTTAGGAAGGCCAACGATACCTGCTTTTAATGACATAGTTCACCTCTAGCGGATAGATTATAGTATCTCATGTTCCTAAAAGGAACAAAAAAGCCCCGCTCCGAATAAAGCGAGGCATATCAACTTCCGCTAACTCGATTAGTCAACTTTCTTGACTTTGGCGGCGCGTGGTCCACGCTCCGACTCTTGAACCTCAAACTCAACGTGTTCGCCTGGGTCCGCAGTCTTGAAGTTGTCCATGATCAACTCACTGTAATGGAAGAAGTAGTCTTTATTGTCTTCACCGTGGATGAAGCCATAGCCCTTCTCCTTGTTGAACATCTTCACAGTTCCCTTCATGAGAATCCTAACCTTCCTAGTTCGTTCTAACGAACTCACCGCCGATAAATATACCACAATGATTTCAAAAAGGTGAACAACTTTCATAAAATTGACGGAAGCATGCTCAAATCGAGTTCGCAAATCACCTTCCTTCTTTGCGAAAATCGCGCGAAGAAAGATAGTATTTAAGACCGACGAAAAGAAAGAAACCGGCAAGAAAGGAAGCCAAGATTACGCATAATAAAGGCAAAAAAGAAAAATGGAAAGCAAGGCTCCCACTCGCGAATGATTCAGCGATTTTTTGATGAATGAAATACTCCGTGATGGAAACGAGGGTCAAAGCGAGCGCGGTTGAAAAAGCGATGGGGAGCAAGGAAATGGAAAAATATGCACGAACAATATCTTCCCGCGAGATTCCGAGTTCGAAAAGCATTCTCCCCTCTTTTTTGTTTTCGCGAATCGCTAAAGCACTGATTGTCACTAGTAGAAGAAAAGATATGGAAAGGCTAGAAATAGAAGCCATCGTCAATGCAAGGCGAACAAAATAGATGACGCTTTCCGTACTGGTAGCAATCGAGGAGGAAGGGTCTTCAAAATGAAGTGAGGGATAATCCGCTTTCATTTTTGCAATTAGGGAGTCGTTTGCTTGCCCTTCCGTCTCGAAAATCACTTTGGTGGGCTCAACAAGAAAAGAACTCATTCCTAATTCTTCACGGAAAAAATCGATGCTCCAACTCGGAGAAACATAGAAGACATCGTTGCTATCTTCAATAACGCCTGTCACCTTAAGGGCCCCCAAACGATAATCCCTCTCCACATACCCCCCGCTTTCCTTTTCGTTCACCATTCCAGCACAATATATCGTGCTCGGCTTTCCCCATTCCTCATAAAGTTTTTGTGAAAGAGCAACCTCATCGCGCGCTTTTGGGAAAACACCATGAATCAAATTCTTATGAGAAGAAGAAATGGTGAGTGCGTTTCCAAAAGGTAAACGATACGAACCTTCTTTCACCCTTTGTGGCAATTTAACCGGAAGATCCTTTGCTGCAATAGGAACAATCGAAACGGATTCCACGAGATTCGATAGCGGTTCGATTTCCGAACTCGCATAAAAAGGGAAAGCGAATCCGCTCATCATCGAAGAAGGAAAACTCACATAGCTGTTTTCGCCAAGCAAAAGATAGGAAGGGAAGTCATATCTTTTTTGAATTTGTTCGACCAAAGATAAGGAAAAAGAATTGCGCTCCACGAAATAAACATAATAACGATTCAGTCGGCATTTCTCGTCAAATGAACAGACACTGGGATTGTATTCTTCGGTTGGACGTTCAAACAAATAACGGGAAAAAACCGGATTGAGGCGAACTTCGCGATAAAAATCATCATCGTCGAAAGAAGAACGAAGATAATATAGTTTTTGCATGACCCATGGATAAGAGTATTCGGAACCATCCGTCGTCGGGAAACGCATCCGGGTTTCATAGAAATATTGGTTCCACAAAGGGTTGGTGTGATAAATGACTGGCTTTTCACTTTCAATCACCCCAGCGAGGTTAAAAATCTGAGAGTCTTCGTAATTCCAAGCCTCGTTCGCGACTTCGAAAAGGATTTGCACTTCATTTTCTTCTAGATAAGCGCCAAGGGTCAAATAATCGCGCATGATTTGAAATCCAAAGCAAAGCTGTGCCATGTTCTTATAAGGAAGGCCGAGAATCAGTTGGTCATCTTCAAGTACCTCAGGGGTAGAAGGATAAATGAAGACATCGTTCGTTTCACTGAGTAACAAATAATCATTCGGCGAATTAGCGTCGAAGCCAGAAAGTTCGACTTTGCGAGTGCCTGCTATTGCGTACACCATGTCCATATCGCGAAACGAAGAGCGAAGGTCGGCAAAATAAGTGACGCCATACCCTTCAATCAAGGAAGGAACAAACCCTCGTATTGACTCAATATCGTCATAGGTTGCCGCATACGCTTTTTGAATAGAGGGTAAGTCCCCTTCTTTTTCCATGACCACCACGCTTTTCCCGATCAAAGAGGAAAAAGCCGTTTCGATTTCTCGATTTGCATCGAAAGAAAGAAAGATGGAAATACCTAAGCTAAACAAGGAAAGTGAAAGGATACTCATCGCTAAAGCGCTCCTTCGTTTCTTCGTAAGCGTAAGGTGATAAGCGTGCTTCAGCCAGAACAAAAATGGAACGGATGGTAATTTTTTTCGACTGTTGATCGGCAAGGCGACGATTTTCTCTCCGCTTGTTCGGGCCTTTCTCTTTCTCTTTTTGAAAGTGATTTTCGCATGCTCTAGTAAGAGAACACCATCCGCATAGGAAAAAGCCGCTTCTTCATCGTGGGTGACAAAAAGCACAAGCATCGTTTCGGATATCTTCTTTAAATAGCGATATACCAAAGAGGCGTTTTTTGAATCGAGCGCGCCCGTAGGTTCATCCGCGAGCAAAATGCGCGTTTTCGAGCTGATTGCTCTAGCCAAGGCAACACGCTGTTTTTCGCCACCGCTTAATGTCGAAACCTTGCTTTTAATTCTCTTTTTTAGCCCGAAGGCAGATAACAAATCTTTTGCGCGGAGGACAATGTTTTCCTTTCTCTCATCACTAGTGGCAACAATTGGTAAAGAAACATTCGTAAGTGCCGATTCAAGCTCCAATAAGTCATATCCCTGGCGAATATAGCCGATTTCCAATAAACGATATTTGGACAAACTGGGTTCATCCTGTTTCGTCAATGGTCTCCCACGATATAGAATCGTTCCTTCATAAGAGGAATCCAAGCCAGAAATCATTTCAAGCAACGTGCTTTTGCCACTTCCGCTTGCCCCAAGAAAGGCATACAAGCCTTTGGATGGAAAAGAGAAGGAAAAATCGGAAAATAATGTTCTTTCTCCAAAACGCTTCGTCACTTTTTGTAGCGTCAAAAGATCATTCATCGTTGAATTCCTCCAATAGGGTACTTCTTTTGAAAAAGAGCATTGGGAATATCGTCCCAAAAAGAGCCAAAATCACGGCTAGAGCGATTGATAAGAAGGGGAGAGCAAGCGGAACCCCATGGAAAGAAAGGAACGGAATCTGGATAAGAGACGGG
>DBJG01000039.1 GCA_002296455.1 Caryophanales bacterium UBA782
AATCGCAAGAAGGTATTGTTCCTGATGGGTGGTCGTTTTCCGATGAATCTTACTTCGAATTTAAGCAGAATCCTTCTGGAAAATCCAGCGATCCTGATTGGCTCCCGGATGGAAGCTGGGAGATGCAAAAGTACGTTTATATTGACAAATCACACCGCTATAAATATATGTACGAGTATATCATGGAATGGCACAACACTCCTTTCGACTCGTTGAGCTCGATGAGACCGAGAGCGTATGAGTCAGATCCAGACAATACGGTATATGTCCCCATGTATACCGAGCATGAGCTCAATTCGGAAATCGCGGATAGCAACTGGAGAGGCATCATTAATGTCTATTGTTATATCACTCCACTACAAAAAAACGATTATTCGAAAAGAAAGTTAATGGTTAAATGCTATTATTCTGATTTAAGCACTTTTTCTATTACTTTCTCTATGTGAGTATTTGATGAGCAACAATACGCTAAATTCCGTTTTCGCCCGCTACGATATCTTGGGCGAAAGCATTTACATCGATAAAAGGAACGGCAATTTCTCAAGTTCCTATGAGGAATTGGTGGAATTTCCTTTTTCTGAAGTCGAACCCGCTCCAAAATATTCGAACGATTTGTATCGCTGTGTTACGTTCTGTTTAGAAATATCTGATGCGTGCAATTTGAAGTGCTCGTATTGTTTCAATGAAAACAAAACCGGGAAAAAGATGTCTTTTGAAGAAGCAGAAGGATGCTTGAACTATCTTTTCAAATTTTTCAATAAAGCGGAAAGGTATTTCATCGATGTTTCTGGATGCGGCGAGCCGTTGCTCAATTTAAAACTAATCAACCAAATTGCTGATTACGCGAAACGAAAATCGAATGAAATCGATCGTGAAATTGTTGTCAGTTTCGTAACAAACGGGACGCTTTTGTCTGAAGAGGTCGTCCGTTTTCTTCAAAAGATGGGGATTCTGTTCGGTGTGAGCCTCGATGGCAATAAGCTCGTGCACGATTCTCACCGACAATTCGTAAATGGCGCCGGGACTTATTCCAGCATCACAAGAAACGTAAGCGCGATCGACCATAGAGAGTATTTAGGATGCGCAGTCACGATAACAAAAGAAGTATTTCCTTTGCTCCCAGCCTTGCAAGAGTTGAATCGTTATTTCTCTACGATTTCCGTTAAACCAGTTCGTTCGGAGGAATGGGGGATTGATGAAGAAAGCTGCCTTGCGTGGCTGAAAGAATATGAAGAGCTGGAACACTATTTAGAACAAAGAGTGTCCCTGGGAGACACTTCGTTGCTTTTTTGTTTGCTTAATGGTGCCGATTATTTTGGAAAGTTCATTTTACGTTCGTTTCTCGGAATCAAAGCGTTATCTAGGTGTGACGGCGCTACTGGGAGAGTTGGCGTTTCGATCAATGGTTCCTTTTATCCTTGCATCGCAATGATAGGATCGAATGAGAAACTCGGCGATATGGAAAGCGGATTTGATTTCCGCTCCGCAAAGCAATTCTATGATGGACAAATCGTGAGGGACGATTGTAAATGCTGCGATTTTCGGTTTTTGTGTGGGGGAGAATGCGCCGTAGAAAGAAACGAGCATAATGGTTTGAATAATATGATGTGCAGTTTTAAAAAAGAGCTTATTCTTTTGTCTATGGTTTTCGAAGAACATTGTCGATATTTTGGCGATGATATTTATGACAGAATTATTAATTTCTGCGTGGAAAAACGTAAAAGGACCATGGAAAACCCTTTGTTACGGAAATACAGGGATTCGCATAAGGATCTTACGTTCGTAGAAGCAAGAGAACGGTTTTATGATGCAAAAGAATAATGAGTTTGTTTATAGAAGCCAAGCAATGGGTTAAGAATAGAACTCCTTTATTATGAAAATCGTCATGCTTTGTTTTCCCTCCTATTCAAAAAAGCGTTTTGTTTGGCTTTATGAGAAAAGGTCACCGCTGGCTAACTTGATATAAGTTTTAACTATGATAAACTAGCGATTGTTTGTCGGAGGACGGGTAATCGCAATTACCTTCGTTAGATAAGACACTAAGTGCGCTTAGCTAGGAGGTAATATCGATGAAATTTATTCGCGTCCCATTGTCGGAACATCTTGATACAAAAAGAATATTTTTTGCTGTTATTGCACCGATTTGCATGATGGTTTTTACCTCGTTTTACACTGCGGTTGATGGCATTTATCTTTCTAACGTTGTAGGAACCAATGCTTTCAGTGGCGTTAACCTTATTTACCCTTATTGCGCTATTTTGGGCGGTGTTGGATTCATGTTTGGTACCGGGGGTAGCGCCCTTGTAAGCAAAGCGCTTGGCGAGAAAGAGGAAGAGAAGGCTAACCGCTATTTTTCCTTGATTATCTACGCAACCATCATCATCAGTGTGCTTTTATCCATTGTTGGATTTTTCACGGTGGAACCTTTTGCGCGTTGGATGGCGTCCTTATCTTCTTCTGATGCCCAAGAAGCGATTGATTACGCGATTCGTTATGGACGATTGCTTATGATCGGCATGCCGATGTTTATGCTTCAAAACGTTTTTCAATCTTTCTTCGCTACCGCAGAAAAACCGGTGACAGGGTTCTTGTTTATCGCAGGTGCAGGTATTGCCAACATCGCTTTGGATGCTCTATTTATTGTTGCTTTAAAAATGGAAGTGGAAGGGGCCGCCTTGGCAACATTAATTGGCTATTTTATCGGGGGTGTGCTACCGATTTTGTATTTCGTTTTGAAAAAAGACATTCATATTCATCTAGGAAAAACGAAATTCGACGGTAAGGCGCTTACAAAGGCGGCAACGAATGGCTCCAGCGAATTTGTTTCGAATATCGCTTCTAGTATTGTTTCTATGTGCTACAACGCGCAGTTACTCATTTACGCTGGCCCAAAAGGCGTTTCCGCTTATGGGATTATTATGTACATTTCTTTTGCCTTCATGGCGATTTTCATTGGTTATTCCATTGGCATAGCTCCATTTGTCGGCTACCAGTATGGCGCGAATAATCATGAAGAGCTTCATAACATCTTCAAACGTTCTCTTATCATCGTTGGCATTATCGGCGTTTCTATGTTCGTCTTATCTGAAATCGTCGGTCCGTATTTCTGCATGGCTTTCGCGCAGCACGACCCAGAATTACTAAATATTTCAACTACCTCGGTCCGCATTTATTCCTTCGTTTTCTTAACAGCAGGATTCTCTATTTTCGGTTCAAGTTTCTTCACAGCTCTTAATAATGGGCTTGTCTCTGCTATTATCTCAATCGTGAGGGCTATCGTATTTGAACTAGTTTGCATTTTCGTTTTTCCGCCCTTGCTAGGACTCAATGGCATTTGGGCAGCAGGGCCTTTTGCGGAAATTGGTTCTACGGTAATGACCGTTTTCTTCTTCATAAAAGAAAGAAAACGATACCATTATTAATCGTTCCTTATTGTTTTTATGGAGCACATTATCTCGGAAATAAAACTACGTTTTTGTGTTCTAAGAAACGAAAATATAACACCCCCTCTTCGATATTTTGCATCAACGTTAGTAGCGGTTATTGCTTCCTAAGATATCAATTTTGTGCAAATAGAGCTCATAAAGCTCTTTGCGGTTGGGAAGAGTGAACACTCTGCTATCGATTGCTTCTGGGTGTTCTTTTAAAATCCGGCGTGTATTCGCTAAGGCGGCAATCCAGCCATCGGTTGCGATATTCACTTTCGCTACACCAAGTCTTGCCGCTTTACGAATCTCTTCATCGGGGATTCCGACCGTTTTTTCCAAATGACCACCATACTCGTTAATCATATTCACGTATTTTGGATCGATATTGCTTGAGCCATGGAGGACAATCGGGTAACCAGGGATTTCTTCTTCGATTTCGTGCAAAATATCGTAGCGGAGTGGTGGCAATTTGCCAGTTTTGTCCGGTTTCATTTTCACGAGCCCGTGACACGTTCCGATGGAAATAGCAAGGGAATCGCATCCGCTTCGCTTGATGAATTCAATCGCCTTCTTTGGGTTTGTATATTTCGTTTCTTTATGAGTACCCCCTTCGCCTTCTTCTTCACCAGAAAGGATACCGAGTTCCGCTTCCACGCTGACATTGAATTGGTGCGCGTATTCCACGACTTTTTTCGTTAAGGCGAGATTCTCTTCAAATGGCAATAAGCTGCCATCAATCATCACACTAGAAAAACCATTTTCGATCGCTTTTACGCAGTCTTCGTAAGACTTACCGTGGTCAAGATGAAGAGCAACAGGGAGAGAAAGCCCTGCTTTATGAATCCTGTCAACGACACCTTGGATCATCCTAGATAGCATTTCGCCCTCTAGTTGCTTCAGCAAATTCGGCGATGCGAGGAAGATAATGGGGGAACGTTTTGCGATTATTGCATCGCATATCGCGTTGGTTTGCTCTAACGAAATGCTATATAAGGCGGGAATGGCGTAATGTTCGCTTTCCGCTTTCGAAAACATCTCTTTTGTGTTCGTAAAACCATAATCGATGAAATTTGGCATAAAAACTCCTTGCATGGATTTCTTCCATTATAAAACATACTTCGTTAAATTACTTACTATTTTAAAATTGTGTAGTCTTAATCGAAAAGCGTGGTTTACTTTTGCTTGCTCTTCCCGTAAAAACAAAGAATACTTAATTTATGATTGTGTTCTATGATTTAGACGGCACTTTAATTGACTCGAAATGCGAAATTGTCGCGACGCTTAATGAGTCTTTGCGCCGCTGCCGCATTCCATTAAATGACAAGACAAGCGAGTTTAAAATCGGACCCCACCTTGTCGATTTGATCCCCGCTGCTTTTCCAAAAGGCTATTTTACAAAAGAAAAGCTAGAAGAAGTGATTGCCGTTTATCGTAGCATCTACAACTTTAGTGATCATAAAATGACGCATCCTTATAAGGGGATTGATGAAATGATTATTCATGCCCCGTATAAGCAGTATTTGCTCACGAATAAACCGATGGGTCCAGCAAGCAAAATCCTTGCAAATTTCAATTGGCTTTCTCATTTTGAGGCCATTTGGCCGAGCGATTCTTCAACAGGCGAGACTAAAATCACGTTGTTAGAAAAAGCGAAAAATCTCTTTAAGGAAAGCATCATCATGGTCGGCGATACCTCCCCGGATATTCTTGCTGCCAAAACAAATGGTGTTTATTCCATTGGCGTTTTGTATGGCGAAGGAAAGAAAGAAGAACTCGTATCCGCTGGTGCAAACTTGCTCGTCTCTACACCATTCGAACTTCGTGAACGACTCATGGAACTATGGAAAGAAGAAAATCGTAATTAGCCTTTGAGGCTACTCCTCGCCCCTAGGAACGTAGTAGAATAACAGCACGACACATAAACTAGGAGATTCTTACATGAAAGGTATTATTCTTGGTGGCGGGAACGGTTCCCGATTATATCCTCTTACTTTATCGACGAATAAATTGCTGATTCCTTTGTATGATAAACCAATGGTCTATTATCCTTTGGCCACGTTGATGCAAGCAGGCATCCGCGACGTGATGATTATTTCCAATAGTCGCGATTTAGAACGCTTCAAAATGGTGTTTGAAGACGGCTCAAAACTAGGGATGCATATCTCTTATGGCGTCCAAGAGGTGCCGACAGGCATCGTGAGCGCTTTCCTTATTGGCGAAGAATTCATTAAAAACGAAGAATGCGCGTTGATTCTTGGTGACAATCTTTTTTACGGACCCAGCATGGAAAAATGCTTAATGGCGGCGTCGAAGCGAGCGAAGGAGGGTGGCACCACATTATTCGGATATCGAGTTTCCGACCCAGAACGATTTGGCGTCGTTGAATTGGACAAGAACAACCGTGCCTTATCCATCGAAGAAAAACCGAAGCAGCCAAAATCGAATATCGCCGTCACCGGTTTGTATTTTTATCCACGCGATGTTGTCAACAAAGCGAAAATGGTGAAACCTAGCGCGAGAGGAGAATACGAAATTACGGACTTAAATAACTTGTATTTGCAAGAAGGGAACGTTTGCGTCGAGACTCTTTATGGCGAAGACCAATGGTTTGATGCAGGGACTTTTGATTCTTTGCTTGAAGCCGGCAACCGCATCCAAAAAGTTGAAAAAGAAGGGCTGCCTGTTGCTTTTATTGAACAAATCGCTTACGAAAAAGGCTGGATTAATAAAGAACAATTGATCGCGATAGGGGAATCGATGAAAAAGAATTCCTATGGTGAGCATCTTCTATCGCTTGTGAAATAGAAAACATGGAAAAGAATATTCTTGCACTCGATTTGGGGAAAGGTTCCTTAGGCATGGCAATTTCGCGAAGTGGCATGTTGGCCACACCGCTTGAGAACCTTCGCTTCAAGGCCACACATTATGAAGAAGCCATAATGGGCATAAAACGTGTCTTTCTGAGAGAAAAAGTGGAACATTTTGTGATTGGTTATCCTCTTTTCCCAAGCGGCGATCCATGTGAAATGACTCCGATTGTGGAATCATTCATCCTCCGACTCAAATCCGAATTCCCTTCCATTCCAGTGACGAAAGTGGACGAAAGAAATAGCACGGTTGAGGCCGCGATGATGTTTCATGCCTCTGGCGAATCCAGCAAAAAGCAGAAACACCATATTGACTCTGGCGCGGCAGTCATTATTTTGGAACGCTACCTCACTTCAATCGGTCAGAATTAGACTCTTTTGTAAAACATCGGCCGTATCATTTATAATATATGGGCAATGAAAAAAGCTTTGGTCTTGTGCGGTGGGGGCTCTCAAGGGGCATATGAACTCGGCGTTTGGGAGTATTTAAATGAAATAGGCGCGCATTTTGATATTGTCGTTGGGACTTCCATCGGCGCGCTTATGGGGGCGATGTATGTATCTCAAGATTTCGATAAATGCGTGCGCTTATGGGAAAACATCTCTCCGGGAAAGGTGATGGAAAACGGCTTTAATCTGGATAGTGATTTTTTGGATTTGCCTTTGGAAAAGGGAGCAAGCACTCTTCTTCGTTTTGGAAAAAGCTACCTTGCAAACAAAGGAGCGGATGTTTCGCCATTAATTCAAATCGTGCGAGATAATATCGATCCAAAAAAAGTTTTAGCTTCGAAAATCACCCTAGGAGTCGTCACGACGGAATATCCATCATTTAAAGAAGTGGATGTTGAGATTCATAAGCAAAAGGAGGAGGACGTGTTATCTTATTTGCTCGCTTCCGCCTCGTGTTGGCCTATTTTTCCTGTGTTTAAAATCGGGGAGAAAAAATTTGTTGACGGCGGGCTAATCAACAACCTTCCAATCGATTTCGCGCTTCGCTTAGGGGCCGAAGAAATCGTCGCCGTTGTTTTGCGTGCGTTCCCGAAAACGCCGCAACGGTTTGAACTGACTGAGCTTCCTTTTGTTAGAGTTATCGATTCTGCTCACGATTTGGGGCCATTGTTAAGACTCGATCCATTGGCTTCAAAGAAATTACGAAAAATTGGTTATCTCGATGCGAAAAAAGTGTATGGGAAGGCTTATGGAAAATGGTTTACGTTTCGGCCCTCTCCATTCTTATTCAAGCAAGCAAATCGCTTTGTTTCGAATTTATTCCATTGCTTTTATCGTAGCAAAAAAGAAATCGATCGTTTTTTGGATCTACAATCGCCTTCATCGGCCCTAGATTATTATCTCGGCACGCTTGAAGGGCTTGGAAAACTATATCGTCTTCCTTACTTACAGGAGTATTCTCTACCGGAGTTCATTTCCGCTTTAAAAGAGGCGATGGAAGAAAGACATCCGACTAAAAAAGAGGATGACCCCCTATCTAATCCGAATGTCATTAATGTGATTGCGAAGGGCGATATCGGTTTTTATGCCGCCCTTCACTACCATTTCATGAAAGGGGATGCTGAAAAACGGGTCGAAAGATTCATCGGCAAGAACCCTTCTATTCCCTTGGCCTTATCCCTTTTTGAAACACACAAAAGCCTTTTTTGACGATAAAGAAAACGAATCGGGCACCCATGGAAAAGACGAAAATTAATTATTACCGAATCTCATTAAAAGAAATGGAGGCGATCCCAAACGGAGAAAAACCCTCCTTGCTTTTACATTCGTGCTGTGGACCATGCGCTTGTTGGCCATTACTTTTTTTGTGCAAGAAATTTCAAGTCACGATTTATTTCAACAATAGCAATATCTATCCTTCGAAAGAGTATGATCGCAGGTTAGAAGAGCTGAAAAAATTGCTCACTTATATCAAAAAAGATTATGGGTATGATGTCGCTCTTATCGTCACTCCCTACGCAAACGAGGAATACAATCGCTATTTGTCGCCTTATAAAGACGACCCAGAGGGTGGAAGAAGATGCAAGATGTGTTACGAAAAACGCATGAAAGAGGCCTATGACTACGCGGAAGTCAATGGCTTCGACTATTTCTGCACCGTGATGACGATTTCTCGACAAAAAGATAGCCAAGTGATGAATGAGATTGGCAAAAAATTAGAGGGTGAGCACAAAAGGACTAAGTATTTTTATAGTGATTTTAAAAAGGCAAACGGCATTGTCCTTGGCCGCGAATTAAGAATCAAATACGGTCTTTATAACCAAAATTATTGTGGCTGCGTTTATAGTTATGAAAAACGTTTAGCGTGGGATAAAGAACATCCAAAAACGGATGAGAAATCGAAATAACCATGCAAAAACCTATTCAAATCAGCGGTTAATGATGAGATTACTTGCGACGGCGTCGTTATAAATGCCGATAAATCCTTTTTCGATTTGCTCTTTGGTAAGCCGCTTTCCGCGGAGAAGTTTTGCGATAAGCGCGCTATACCCGCCGACGATAAAGGCGCTTACATAATCCTTTCTATATTTGATGTGATATACGTTGCTTAACTCATCAATCAATCGGTTGACGATATTCTCAATCGTGCCGTTTAAGACTTCGCTTCCCAAAGAATTGTTGCTATCGATGATGGAAAGAATTTCCTCTTTGCGGTTAAAGCATTCCTCAATGACTTCTCCGCTTATGAGCGCGCATGTTTCGCACAAAGAAGTTGCTTGATTCCTTGCTAATGAAGAAGCGCATTTTTTATAGATTTCATCCGCGATGGAATTGACGACATCGTTTAAGAGATCGTACTTATCGTCATAATGACGATAAAAGGTCATTTTATTGATATGAGCGGAATCACAAATGTCCTTCACGGATATTTTTTCAAAAGGCTCTTCTTTAAGTAGGGTAAGAAGCGCATTCCTTAAATCGCGCTTGCTGCGATAGATTCTAAAATCATGTTCTTCCATATTACGTACTTCCTTAAACGTAGCGATATGCATACGTATTAGTTCATTCGTATGCGTAACTTCTTTGACAAGCGAATTATTTGGCTTATGGTTATTCACGCCTGTTTACTAGAGGCAAGATAACAATACACCTGTATTCATAAATTGAAAGGAGAAAAAGATGAAAAAAATCGCCGAATTCATTGTTAAATTCCGCACGTTATTTCTTGCCATCTTTATCGCCTTTGGCGCTTATTGCGTGTACGGAATGACACAAACGAAGATTGAATATGATGTCTCCACTTATTTAAGCGAAACCACCGACACGAAAAAAGCCTTAGGCATCATGGACAAAGAGTTTTATACCTTCGGCTCAACGACGATCATGGTTAAAAATGTCTCCTTCTTTGAAGCGGATAAACTTCACGAAGACATTTTGGATATCGATGGCGTCAAGGATCTCCCCTTTTATAATACGGAGGATTATTACAAGGACGGATGCGCCCTTTTTTCAATCACTTATGACGGAACAGAAGATGATGAAGTCACGCTTTCGGCCTATACGAAAACGAAAGACATCTTGTCTTCCTATGATTATTACGTGAAAAACGATTTGGCGGATAACTATGCCGACTCCTTACAGACTTCCATCAATTTCGTTCTTCTTATCGCGGTGGCAATTATCATTATCGTTCTCCTATTTACCAGTGAATCATTCATGGAAGTCCCTGTCTTTTTGGCGACATTCGGGATGGCCGCTTTAATGAATATGGGTACCAATTATTGGCTTGGGACGATTTCTTTTGTTTCGAATTCTGTTTGCTCGATTCTTCAACTTGCCCTCGCAATCGATTACGCGATTATTCTTGCTAATCGCTTTCAAGAAGAAAAAGCATTTTCTAGGAACGATAGCAAAGAGGCAATGGCGGTGGCATTAAGCAAGGCGATTCCTGAAATCGGCGGCTCCTCTTTGACCACGATTGCCGGCATGGCCGCTTTAACGACGATGTCTTTCCGCCTTGGCGGCGATTTGGGCTTTGCCTTAATCAAGTCCATTCTCTTTTCAATGGTTTCTGTGTTCTTCATCATGCCTGCGCTTTTGCTTTTGTTTGATAAACCTATTACGAAAACCATGCACAAAAGCCTTGTCCCAAAGATTTCTTGGCTTGGCAAATTCGATGTGAATAGCAAATACGTCATGCCTGTTTTGTTCCTTGTTTTAGCAGGGGTGTCTTGCTTCTATTCCTTCAAAGTCGACTATTGCTTTGGACAAAACACCATCGATACCAATCGCCCAAGCGAAGCGATGATTGCGAAACGGGAAATCGCGCGCGTTTTCGGCGACAGCAACCAATTCGTCATCGTTCTGCCTGGCAATGATTACGATGAGCAATATGACATCCTGAATATGGTGGAAGAAGAGCCGCTCATCAAAAGCGCAACGGGAATCGCGAACGTCGAAATCACGCAAAACGACATTACGTATCGCTTGCCCGAGAAGATGAACTATCGCGAATTCTCTGAATTCTTAAATACAGATGATAGCAACACTGATGCGATTTATAACGCCTATGCCTTCTTTAGCAAAGAGGATAGCAAAGACGCCGCGGAAGAAGTCATGATTTATCAAGCCAACAAGCTTGCTTATGAGGCTTCCCTTATCGAGCTCGCCGACACGGCTTTTGAACACGACGATTTCATTCAGGCGATTCTTGCCGATGACGCGGACGCTTTAGAAAATTACGAAGACATTCGCGACCAGATTCAAGACGCCGAGAAACAGTTGATCGGCGAACATTATTCTCGCCTTGTTTTTGAAATCAGCGGGAGCGATGAATCGAAAGATACTTTCGCCCTCATCAAGCGCCTTCAAAAGAAAGTGAAAGATAAATACCCCAATGCCATTTTCG
This sequence comes from Caryophanales bacterium UBA782, assembly GCA_002296455.1. Taxonomy (GTDB): domain Bacteria; phylum Bacillota_I; class Bacilli_A; order RFN20; family CAG-826; genus UBA4951. The sequence continues at coordinate 11,154 of DBJG01000039.1, forward strand.
CGGGGGACGCGATGGCGAATTATGACATCTCGAATAGCTTCACCTTAGACAATACAAAGGTTAGCGTCTTCACGATCCTTTTCGTTTATGTCATCTTGCTATTCACGTTCAAAAACTGGGCGATCCCTCTTCCGCTCGTCTTCACCATCCAAAGCGCGGTATTTATCAATTTAGCATATTTTGCCTGGGTGGGAAGCAATTGCTATTTCTTCGTCAACCTCATCGTTTCCGCGATTCAAATGGGCGCGACTATCGATTACGCGATTGTCATCACGAACCGCTACATGGATTTGCGAAAAAATAGCCAGAGTCGCGCCCAAGCCATGATCGATTCCTTGAACCAGGCTTTCCCAACCATCCTCACGAGTGGAACCATTCTTGTTTCCGCCTCCTTCTTAATCGGAATCATGGTGGAAGACCCGCTCATTTCCACATTGGGTTCCTGCTTATGCAGAGGATGCCTTATCTCGATCGCCTGTGCGATGATCGTGATGCCTTCTTTGCTCCTCTTATTCGACAGATTCATCGACAAAGCGGATCTGGAAGAGAAACTGAATTTCTTCAATCGCGAGCTCAATATGCCTATGAAAAAAATCAAAAAGAGAATTCGAGCGGTGGAATCCGCCATTGATTCGAAAGTGGAATCCGTTTCGCAAACGGAGAAAGGAGAAAACAGTAAATGAAAAAAACGATTTTGATGATGCTTGGGGCCCTTTCTTTGGCCTCCTCGTCCTTATTAATTCAAGAGCCAACGCTTCGCGCATTGGCGGAAGGGGAAGAAGAGTCGCCCTCTGGCGAGTCTTCATCATCCTCTTTGTCTAACATCAATTACTATCTTTGCTTATCAAACCAGAACTATCGGCAAAAGAACGCGAATCGCTTCAATTACGAGGAAAGCGATTCCCTTTATCACCTAGAAGAAGTGACTCTCTCTAACACGATTGATTTTTACGTCGGCGGGGACGATGGGACGAAGTGGCTAGACACAGACGGCACGAATTATCGCGTCGATGAGGCGAACCTCCTTTCCTATGATTTCCTTTTTTCGCCGACGAAAATATTTTCTTCGGAAGAGAACGGATATACCAAAACCAATACCCATTTCACCTATAAAATTCATACAAAAGATAACGTTAAAATTTTAGTGAATGAAGTCGAAAAGGAACTTACTTATAACGCTTATCAAAACGTTTATGAGGCTTATTATCTTTCTTCGATTGAGCTACACGCTAACGATGTCGTGAAGAAAGAGGAAGAAACCCACACCATCGAAAATGATGGCTATTATCGAATTGTGTATACGCCTGGAAAAACAATAGACGGCAACGAATACCTTTTCGACGAAAATGGGAATTATGGAAGTGGCGATGATTATATTTATCACCTCTATATCGAAGATGCGCCTCTTTATTATCTTGCTTTTGAGGAGCAGCTTCGTAGCAAAGAGGAAGGGGTTGGCGTGCGCGACTATCTCGCGTATCCATTAACTCGTGATGAGTCCAAAGTGACTACGCCTACTTACCGTTCGCCTTCTTTCTTCGTCGATGAAGAAAATAAAAAACTCCATTACATGCTTTATCGGAAGGAAAAAGATCACTATAAGCGTGTCGATGAGGATGACGAATGGAGCAAAACCATTATGATCACCGATCGGGGATGGAACCAATTCCTCATCACGGATAACGCTTCTTCTTTCTCTTTGACGAGCGAAGAGGAAACGGCGGATTTCAAAGGCTTCTACCTCGCGGGCGATATGAACGATTACCTTTATGACGAGGAGGGAAGGATCGATTTGTCCGACGATTATAAATTCGTGAAAATCGGAGAGGACGGAGATTACTATAACAAAGACTACGACCAGTACCTTCTTACGCTCCTCGTGGATGAAAATGGTGCCTCTTTCTATATCAGCAATGGGAAAGATAAGTATCGCGACGGGAAAGATTTGATCACCATTAACGATGCGGGCCGTTATGACATTCTTTTCAGCGAAGAGCATGTTTATGGGAGAGGAAGGCATTATCGCTATTCCTTGCTCGATGAAACAAAAGACATCGAAGAGGTGGAAATCGCTTCTACTGCCGCTTGGAATGAGTTCGCTTCGCACTGCAATAGCGATGCTTCTTATAGTGAAAACAAAGTCGTTTATTTAACAAAAGACATTGATTTTGTAGGGATTTCGTTCACTCCGATTCAAAATTGGAGCGGCGCATTCTATGGGTCTTTCCATATATTAAAGAACATCACCCTTTCATCAAATTACGCCCAATCTAGTGTTTTTGAGCTCGTGAGCCAAAAAGGTTCTATTGAGCGATTGTTGGTGGAAAACTTCACGGCGAATCTTGGGGGCACGGATAATGTCGGCCTTGTTGGCAAAAACTACGGGAATATCGATAAAATCACCCTTTCAAGCGGCGAATTGGTCGGAAAGAGAAACGTCGGTCTCGTCGCAATTAACGGTAGAGCCAAATATGAGAAAGGTGACGCGCCGAATAGCAATGAGACCTATCAATTTGGCACCATCTCTAACTGCGTGAACCGCGCTTCGATCCGTGGGGGGAGCAATGTCGGCGGCATCGCTGGACTCAATCTCGGAATCGTGAAAGGGGCAACGAACGAAGGATCCGTCTCTGGCTACAATTCCTCCTCGAACGCGACCGTTCTCAATATCGGTGGCATCGCCGGGTATGGCGTTGGCAAAATCTATGATTCCTTGAACAAAGGCAAGATCCTTAGTCAAAATACTTCTCTATACGTCGGTGGCATCGCTGGATTAGATAATGGCGAATGCTATTTCGTCAAAAACGAAGGATCGGTCCAAGGTGATAAATACATCGGAGGGATCGTCGGCTATTATGGTTCGGTGAGCAAAAATGAAAACGATCTCACGAAATATTTCGAAGGCACCCCGTATGAAGAATTCGTCAAAGATTATTTTGCGACCGGGGAAGAAGAGGACGAGCAATATGATGGCGTGAAAAACGCGTTTGCTTATGCTATGAATTTCGCCTCGGTGCGCGCAAAAGGCTATGTTGGCGGCATTATCGGCAGCGTTTCCTCCTCTTCGCTCATCATCAAAAACTCTATGTCTCATGCCGATATCCTCGCTAGCTCTGGCAATGACGCTGGCGGTATCGTCGGCGATTTAGGGAGCGCGAGCGTTCGCTCTTCCTTTAGCACTGGCAAAATCAAAGCCAAGAAATATGTCGGCGGAATCGCTGGGAATGGCGGCACGATCCTCGATTCTTTTTCAAGTGCGACCCTTGAAGGCGATGATTATGTTGGCGGCTTAGCAGGGTACGCTAGCGCGATATCTTCCTCCATTTCCAACACGCTTCTTCTTGCGGAAGAGAGTAATGCGCACGTTGGTGAAATCGCCGGCGGTTCGAGCGCTTATATTGAAGCGACGAGTTCCTTTAGCGATTCCTTCGCCTATAACTATTACGTCGGAAACAAAGGCGGCGTCAATGGCGTGGAGTACGCTTCTAACGATGCCGCAAAGCATCTATTGCCTTCCATCTTAGCGAGCAAAGGAACTCTGTCTAGCGCCCTTTCTTTGCATTTCGATCATGACTATTGGGTGGGTGGGAATGACGAAAAGACCTACCCCGTGCTCAAGAATTTCCTCGAAGTGGAAAAGAACGATGACTTCGGTGATGAAAATGAATTCGCTGCTTTATTTGCGAAAAACGCCTCTCTTCTTTCTGCGACCGCTGAGCATGATTCCCGCATCACCTATCTCGTTTCTTTCATGGAATGGAGAGAAGAAGGCGGGGACCTCTATAACGAGGCGAGCGAACTCCAATATCAAAACTATGAAAATACGGCGAACGTGCGTCTATATGATGGGGATATCCTATCCGCGCCCGAGTTTGTTTACGCGATCAAGAAAAACGATCAAGACGTCTATGAAGGGAAAGAAGGAACCTATCTCGTTTCTTATTCTCTCCCATCTTCTATTTCTTCTAACACCGTGATTTACGCTTCCTATCAAAAAGCGACGACCGCGCTAAAAAGCGAGGACCAAAATCTCATCGTGGTCGGCTTATTTTCGGAAGAAGCAAAAGCTTCTCTCGTATTCGAAGGGAAT
>DBJG01000059.1 GCA_002296455.1 Caryophanales bacterium UBA782
TTCGGCAATTAGCTTCGCAGATGATAGGGGTAATCTATATTTAACCAAAAAAGGGAATATAACATTCACCAATTTGGGCAATACTCTATAATTGCTCTCCAAGGAGCGATTATGGATGACAACTTAATAGGTACCTTAAGCATGTTTAGGACAATGGGTATCAAACCAAACTTCAGCGACCTTGCCCGCTCTTATGGCAAGGACAGACATACGATAAAGAAAATGTACGACGGGGAGGAAAAGAAGGAAAGGAAGAAGAGGCCTTCGGAACTGGACACCCATATCGACGATATCGTCGGGCTTCTCTCCCATCCCGGAACCAGCATAAAGGGGGCATACTGGTATCTCAGGAACGAGAAGGGGATCAAGTGTTCATACGACAACTTCAAGCATTTCGTCAAGAAAAACAAGCTATCCGAGAAAGCTAGGTGCGGAACGCCACACCCGCTTTACGAAACCGATCCGGGAGAGCAGCTGCAGGTAGACTGGGTGGAGGGGATAAAGCTGGCAACCGTGAATGGCGAAATAATTACGTTCAACCTATTCAGCGCAACCCTTGGGTATTCGAGGTTCCACTCGTTCGAGTACAGCGAATTCAAGGGTGAGGCGGATTTCAAGAGGTGCCTCGTGCACTTCTTCAAGAAGGTGGGTGGGGTCACCAAGGATGTCCTCACGGACAACATGTCCGCCATCGTGAGCATAGCCGACAGCGGAAGGCACATCCATCCATCCGTGACCCAATTCTTTAAGGATTTGGGCGTAAAGCTCAAGCTCTGCCGGGTCAGGTCACCCGAGACCAAGGGCAAGGACGAGGTTTCCAACAAATATGCCCAATGGCTCCAGTCATATGACGGGAAAATCAGGGACAGGGACCACCTCGTTAGGCTCATTGAGACGCTGAACCGAGACATAAACAGACAGAAAAACACCGGCACGAACATACCGCCGGTACTGTTATTCGGGAAGGAAAAAGAATACCTGCTCCCACTGCCAGCGAATAGAATCCTGGATTCCTACGAAGGCGAGATGCGTTCTTGCAAGGTACCATCTACGTTCGTAATAGACTACAGGGGGGCCAAGTATTCCGTACCCCCAAATCTTATCAGCAAAACGGCCAGTTATAAAGAGGCCGACGGCAAACTCCACATCTACCACGGTGGGGAACTTGTCGCCACGCATGCCATAGCCGATGCGCACACCGTCAACTACAACGGCGCCCATTACAAGTCCGGCCTCGGCATTAGGATGGGCGACGGTTCCGAGATAGATGGCATGGCCGACGAAAACCTTGCAAGGTTTAAGGACATTAATGAAATCAAAGATTTAGGAGAGGAAGAATGCCGAACTACGTTAAGCTAATCAACAACTTCGATGCCCTGAAGCTCACGACCTTCAGGGCAAACATAGACTCGTTCATAGACGAAGTCAACAGCGGAAAGTCCACGCTCGTGGATGCACTCTACACCCTGACGAACGCCGAGATGGAATTCCGCCAGGAGAGGGTGGACAGGTCCATGGTAGTGATATCCCACTTCCCGTTCTTGAAGACATTTGAGGACTATGACTTCTCCTACCAGCCGCGTCTTAACAAGACGGAGGTAATGGACCTGAAGAGCCTGAGGTTCATCGAGAACCGCGAGAATATCGTGTTCCTGGGGACGCCGGGAACCGGCAAGACCCACCTTGCCGTAGCCACTGGGATAGAGTCTGCGAAGAACAGGTACCGTACCTACTTCATCAACTGCAATGAGCTGATACTGCAGCTCAAGAAGGCAAAGCAGGAAAACACCCTTGCCAAGAGGCTAAAGAACTTCACTGCCTACAGCGTCCTGATAATAGACGAGGTCGGGTCCTGCCAATCGATCCAGAGGATTCCAACCTCCTGTTCCGGCTGATTTCGATGAGGTACGAGAAGCATCCAACCATATTCACAACCAACAAGAGCTTCAACCATTGGGGCGAAGTGTTTGGCGATTCGGTGATGGCGAATGCAATCCTGGATCGCATATTGCACCATTCAAAGGTATTCCAGATCGTGGGACCATCCTATAGGATGAAGGGAAAGGAGGAATTGCTTAAGGACGAGTAGCCAAAACTGGTGAAGGTTATTTTCCCCAAATTGTTGAAAATTATATTGCCTTTATCACCAATCATGTTTCCAAATCCATGCTCAATGCAAACCTGAGCAAAGAGAAAAACGAGCTTATTCAAAACGTCATAGAACAAGGACTTAAAATATCCCCCGACAAAGTCTTGGATATCGGAAGGATGCAAGACGGGAAAATCGTCTGGATTGAAGAAGGCAAACTAACTGATAAGCCATCGGGTTTGGCGCACATTTTGGAAAAACATTCAAAAGAATTCTCCTCGCTTGGCATTCCTAAAAATGAAGTTCCTAAATTTGTAATAGATGTCATAACGAAAGGCAGCAAAGTTGGAATACAAGGCAATCATAAAGAACCTAGAGATGTATTCGAGTATAATCATAAGGGAAAGATGATTTACTTAGCAGTTTCAATATCTAGTAATGGTTATGTTGTAGGCGCGAATTTTACAACAAAAATCAAAAAGGAGAATAAACAATGAAGACAATAAGATTATCATTAGAGTGGAGTTGTGACCCTGTATGGGTATATGAAGAAGACGGAATTGCTTCCACCCCAGGTCTTCCGGAGGAGCTTGAAGATAATAAGGAGTTGGTCGACTTGATGAATAAAATCCGAACGGAATTCGACAGTCAATACATCAATACTGAAAAAGAATTTACAGGTATTGGTTTCAAAACAAAAGCGGAACGGAAAGAATTCAAGCAAGACCTCATCAAATTCTCGGCAATGGTCAAGGCAGCCGTTGGCAACAAATACAAATTTGTCGATGACTTCAACTATGAGCTAAAAGGCGGCTGCAATGCCGTATTTCTTTTTTGATTTAATGAATAAACGAAAAATCTAAGACTATGTGTAAAATCGAAAAGGCTTTCTATATTGTCCCGCCATACCCAAACTTGCGCCGACAAGAGACGATAAATGCCAGCAATTCACATAAGAAAAGGCGAGCCGTAAGCCCGCCTTTTTGATCATTCCCCCTCAAGTTCTTTTGTGGAACCTGTGTATAGTTGATAATATTTCCCCTTCTTCGCCATAAGGTCGTCGTGAGACCCACGCTCAATAATGCGTCCTTGATCCAAAACCATAATGACATCACTATTTTGAACCGTAGAAAGGCGGTGGGCGATGACAAATACCGTTCTCCCTTTCATGATGGCATCCATCCCCTCTTGCACCATCTTTTCTGTATGGCTATCGATGGAGGATGTTGCTTCGTCGAGAATCATCACAGGCGGATCAGCTACCGCGGCTCTCGCGATGGCGATAAGTTGACGTTGCCCTTGAGAAAGAGAAGCCCCACCGTTCATCAAAACTGTGTCATAGCCTTGTGGCAATAAATTAATAAACGAATCCGCGTTTGCTAGTTTTGCCGCTTTCACGATATCTTCATCGGTGGCGTCTAAATTACCAAAGCGAATGTTCTCACGCACTGACCCTGTGAATAGTTTGGTGTCTTGAAGCACCATGCCTAAGGATCGACGCAAATCCGCTTTACGAATCTTGTTGATATTAATGTCATCGTAACGAATTTTGCCGTCTTCGATATCGTAAAAGCGATTGATTAAGTTGGTGATGGTCGTTTTGCCTGCACCTGTAGGCCCAACAAAGGCGATTTTTTGCCCCGCCATCGCGTAAAGAGTAATGTCGTGAAGAATAATTTTGTCTGAGGTATAACCAAAGTCAACATGGTCCATTGTAATTTTGCCCTTTAGCCATGTATAAGAAACAGTCCCATCTCCATGGGGGTGTTTCCACGCCCACTTCCCAGTTTTTTCTTTTACCTCAATAGGACTACCATTCTCCTCTTCTTTCGCGTTGACGAGTTCCACATAGCCTTCATCCGTTTCTTTCGGTGTATCGATCATTTCGAAAATACGCGTCGCACCCGCAAGAGCCAAAGCAACCACATTGAATTGCTGAGAAATCTGACCAATCGGCTGAACAAAGCTCTTAGAGAAGGAAAGGAAACTGATGATTGTGTCTACGCCAACAAGAGTAGGACCCAAAAGGCTAATAGAGGTAAAACCACTGATGGTCCATATTCCTCCAATCAAACCGAGAATCACATATTGCATATTCCCTAACTGATTGACCGTCGGCATAAGAACGTTTCCGAAGCGGTTCGCTTTGGTAGAGAAAGTGAAGAGGTTGTTATTCAGCTTATCAAAGCCTGCGATATTACGATTTTCGTAATTAAAGACCTTAATTACTTTTTGACCAGTCGTCATTTCTTCAATGTAACCATTCGCTTTTCCGAGTGCAATTTGTTGCTCCACGAAATAACGAGCGCTCATCTTCGCGTAATATTTGCTGACAAAGAAAATAAGGATAGCAAAAGCGATGACAATGAGTGTGAGATATATATCGGTCAGGAGCATAACGACCAAAAATACAATCATGCTGACAAAGCAAGAAAGCATCATCGGAAGACAGCGGGACAGCATTTCACGAAGGGCGTCGACGTCATTAGTGAAAACGCTCATGATGTCCCCGTGTGTTCTCGTATCGAAATAAGAGACAGGGAGATCTTGCATGTGAGCGAACAAATCATCACGGATTCGTTTTTGGACGCCTTGAGCAATTCGTGACATGTAGAAGTTATAGAAATAGGCGGAAAGAATGCCAACAAGATAGATGGAAACCATCACCAAAAGAATGGTGCCGAAATTCATACCTAAATATTCATGAGACCAAAAATCTTCAAAACTTCGAAGCGTCTTCCCGTCATCCATCGTCAAATATTGACCAACAACGATTTTACCGATGAAATAGCTTCCAATGGCACTGCTGCTCGTGCTCAAAATAACAAACAAGGCAACAAGGAAGAATTCTCCTGGGTAATAACGAAATACGTATTTCAGCAAACGAAGAACCGCGCCGAACTTCGCTTTTTTGCTGACGGGAGTCATATTTCTCCCTCCTTTTGTTGCGCGCATATTAGGACCTGGCATCGAAATCACCTCCTCCACCAAGCTGAGAATCGAATAAGCTCTTATAAATTTCACAATCTCGTAGCAGTGATTCGTTATCGCCTACCGCGATGATTTTCCCATGATCCATCACCGCGATTTGGTCGCAATCCTTAATGGAAAGGACACGCTGCGAAATAATGATTTTTGTGATGTCTTTCCGCATGGTAGACAAGCCTTTACGAATCATAGAATCCGTATGGGTGTCGCACGCGCTCGTTGAATCGTCCAAAATTAATATCTTTGGATTTTTAAGCAGCGCCCGAGCGATGCATAGACGCTGTTTTTGGCCACCCGATACATTTGTTCCCCCTTCATCAAGCATCGTATCAAGGCCTTTTGGGAAACTACGCAGGAAATCGCTCGCCTGCGCTAAATCGCAAGCAGCCCAAATCTCCTCATCACTTGCTTTTTCATTGCCCCATTTCAAATTATCGCGAATCGTTCCCGTGAAAAGCGTGTTTTTCTGCAAAACAACCGCCACCGCGTCACGAAGTTTCTCCAAATCATAATCTTTCACATTGCGTCCTGAAACGTCCACCTCTCCTTGGTCGACATCATATAGACGAGCGATTAAGGAAACTAACGTCGTTTTGCTAGAACCTGTCGAACCGATAATTCCTAATGTGGAACCAGAAGGAATCGTTAAGTCGATATTTTGTAAAACAGGTTTTCCTTGAACATAAGAAAATGTGACGCCTTTAAAAGATACGTTTCCGTTAGCAATCGTTTCAACTGGCTCTTTTGGTGATTGAATATCTGGCTTTTCTTCGAGCATTTCATTGATACGTTCCACGCTATTGCGGGCAATCGTAATCATGACGTATACCATCGAAATCATCATAAGGGAGTTAAAAACCATGAATACATATGTGAATAGGCTCGATAAGTCCGCCGTAGTCATGATTGTGCCTTGGGAACTCACGATTAAAGAAGCGCCGAAATAAGCAAGAAGCATCAAAGCGGCATCGATGGCCAAGTTCATAATCGGGCTATTAAAGGCCAAAATACGTTCCGCGAAAGTGAACTTCTTATAAATGAAGCCTGAGACATCGCCGAATTTCTTTTTCTGCAAATCCTCTCGGTCAAACGCTTTTACAACACGAATCCCGTCGACGTCTTCTTGCACGCTTTGGTTGAGTTCATCGTATTTGTTGAAAACCTCGACGAAGGTTGGGTGAACCTTCTTTGCAATGAAAAGAAGTAAGAACAAAATCACCGGAATGATAATGAGGAACACCCACGCGACTCTCCATTCCGTAATAAAACACATCACCAATGAAAAGACCATCAATAGAGGGGCGCGCACAACAGCTCGAATCGCCATTTGAAAGGCGTTTTGGACGTTTGTGACATCCGTGGTAAGGCGCGTGACGATAGAAGCGGTTGAAAACTTATCGATGTTCCTAAATGAGTAACGTTGCACCGTCTCGTACATTTCTTTTCGCAAATTCTTACCAAGCCCTGCACTCGCGCTCGCAGCCCAATACCCCGACATGATTCCCGTCGCGCAAGCAACGATAACAAGCCCTGCGATAATTCCGCAGTAAAGGTATATTCCATTCATATCGCTCGCGTTAATCGCTCCGATAAGATATTTCATCATAAAAGCGACAAGAGCTTCGCAGATGCTCTCAAGAATCACATATATCCATGCAAAAATTGTGTCTTTTTTATAATTCCCGATGAAATGGAGCACTTTTTTAAATGCAGAGCCTGTTTCAATGATTTGTTGCTTTTTCTTTTTGATTCGATTCATACTTTGCCTCCCACATTTTTCCGAATTTGCTCACATACCCGTAAGAACGTTATTTTGTCCTCTTCGCTAATCCCTTGTTCGATGGTTGGAATTAGCGAAGCATAGAGATGCTCAAATTCTTTATGAGCCTCTTTGCCTTTTTGAGTCAGCGAGATAATCTTTTTCCGTTTGTCTTTTTCATCGACGGAAGCGTAAATCATATCCTTCTTTTCTAAATTCGCAAGGACTTGACTTATCGTGGCTTTCTGCAAATGGAATGATTCCATAATGTCCCCAGCCACAACGTTTTCATGATGAAAAATATAACCGACGACAAGGCCTTCAATGCCTGTTAAGTAATTCGGAAGATATGTATTCACGTAACGATCCACGAACACTTTAATATCGTGATGCGTCCTTCTGATTGATGTTCCAATTTCGTCCTTGTTTTCCATAGTTAGTTCGGATGCGAACCATTCTAGTAATGACAAATGAAATTGCAAGAGGAAAATGCTTACAAGACGCCCCGGGTCCTGACGCTATTGAAAATCTTCTCTAAATCATCAAGGGTTTTGACGTTTTCAGAAATCGCTTGTCGGATTCTTTTATACCCTGGAAACCCATTAAAGAAATGAGGGATGATTCCGCGAAGCTGCATCACGGCAAGCCTTTCCCCTTCATAAGCAATCAGTTTTTTAGCGAACTCCTCCGCCCATTCCGTCGCCTGCAAAACGCTTGGAGAGACACTATAATGCCCTGTCGCAAGATATTCGTTGATATCGGTGATTAAGTTAGGGCGACCAACCGCGCCCCTTGCCACCATGACAAACGACGCACCTGTAATATCCATCGCCCTTTTCGCGTCTTCTGGTGAAAAGATGTCCCCGCTCACGGCAAAAGGAATGTTTACGTGTTCATTGAGAGCAGCCATCGCTTCATAATTGGCGTGACCCGTGTACATTTGTTTGCTCGTTCTTGCATGGACTGTGAATAAGACGCAGCCTGCATCTTCAAGTAACTTCGCAACCGAAAATACATTAATGGAATCTTCGTCCCACCCTAAGCGAATCTTTGCTGTTACTGGCCTTGAAGAGCAAGCAACAATAGAACGAACGTAGTGATACAGAATATCGGGATTTTTTAGCATTGCGCTTCCAGCTCCTGTTTTTGTGACCTTATTCACTGGACACCCCAAATTCAAATCCAAATAGTCGTAGGAAGCATTGGCTTCCAAAATCGATACTGCTCTCCGCGAAATTTGTATATCACTTCCGAAAAGTTGAAGGCCAACAGGTCGATCAATAGACGAAGTCGCGAAATATTCATAGGTGCGTTTATTACCATAGGCAAGCCCACAGTCGCTAATCATCTCGCTAAAGGATAAAGCGACGCCGAAAGGTTTCATGAATTCACGGTAGGCTAAAGTCGTGATGCCCGCCATCGGTCCTAGGATTACCTTTCCGCTAATATCAATTCCACCAACCTTCATAACGGACACATTTTACTATTGGTAGACGAAAAAAGCCTAGAGCGATATTCTCTAGGCCGTTTCCTTATCGTAAGTGAATTGAGTCGTCTTCTTCAGGAGGAACTTCCTTTTTCGGCTTCTTTTTGCGAGCGGTTTTTTTCTTTCCTTCAGAAGCATCGATGGAAGGTCCGCTCTCTTGCTGATTCGAGTTTTCAGCCTTTGGAGTGCTTTTCACTTCTTCCGCCGTGTCTTTTTCTTCAGCAGTGGTCTCATTAGAAGGAGTGACAGCATCAGGAATCTGCTTTTGGAGATTGGCTGTTTTCGCAATCTCTGCTGCTTTCGCTTTTTCTTCCTCAGAGACATTGATTTGATTGACGGTCTCCGTCTTTTTCTCGGTGAGTTTCCCGTTTTTGATAAGCTCGTCAATCTCTTCGGCTGTGATGGTTTCTTTCTCTAAGAGCGTTTCTGCGATCAAGATAACCTCTTTTTTGTGGGTCAAAAGAATATCTTTCGCTTGCTTATGGCATTCCTCGACGATTTGACGAACCTCTTTATCAATCTCGTAAGCGACCTCGGAAGAGAAGTTCTTTGCGACATTCGTGTAATCTCTCCCTAAGAACACGCTTCCTTGATCTTGTTCATATTGAATTGGGCCTAGCTCGCTCATCCCCCATTGCGTCACCATCATACGAGCGATTCTGGTCGCTTGTTGAATATCGTTGCTTGCGCCCGTAGAAACATCGTCGAAGAAGATTTCTTCACTTGTTCTTCCACCTAAGAATCCGGTGATTTCCGCAAGAAGTTCTTTCTTCGTAAGCAAGAATCGATCGTCTTCTGGCGTCATTAAGACATGACCGCCCGTTTGTCCACGAGGAATAATCGTAATTTTTTGGACTTTATTGGAATGAGGCAAAACAAGTCCGATTACCGCGTGACCAGCTTCGTGATAGGCATCAACGCGTTTTTCTTGTTCGTTCATGCCTTTTCCAGACTTCGCTGGGCCTGCAATGCGGCGATCAATCGCTTCGTCGATTTCTGCCATGCCAACCGTGTCTTTATTGAAACGAACGGCGAGAATTGCTGCTTCGTTCAAAATATTATCAATATCAGCGCCAGAGAAACCGACCGTTCTCTTCGCCAAGGCGGCAAAATCGACGGATGGGTCGATTTTTTTGTTTCTCGCGTGGACTTTGAAAATTGCTTCTCTTCCCGCGCGGTCAGGCAAAGAAACTGTGATAATGCGGTCGAAACGTCCTGGGCGCAATAACGCCGGATCAAGAACATCGTCTCGGTTGGTTGCAGCAATGACTAGAATTCCAGCATTGTATTCGAAACCATCCATCTCCACGAGAAGTTGGTTGAGCGTTTGCTCACGTTCGTCGTTTCCACCACCTAAACCAGCGCCTCTTTGACGGCCGACGGCATCAATTTCATCAATGAAGATGATGCAAGGTGCACTTTGCTTTGCCCGTTTGAACAAATCGCGGACTCGCCCCGCGCCAACGCCGACGAACATCTCAACGAAATCAGAACCGGAGATGCTGAAGAAAGGAACGCCGGCTTCACCAGCGACTGCCTTAGCCAAAAGTGTTTTACCAGTACCTGGATTGCCAATTAAGAGAACGCCTTTTGGAAGACGAGCGCCGAATTTGCTATATTTCTTTGGGTTTTTCAAATACTCAACAAGCTCTTCCATTTCGGCTTTTTCTTCATCACATCCAGCAACATCGCTGAAACGAACTTTGCTCTTATCTTCTCTACGAGCAGGCGATTTATTGAAATCGAGCGCTTGACGGTTGCTGCCGTTAACAGAACCATTAATTCGAACAAAGAAGAAAATAGCGAGTAAAGCAGTGCCACCAAGAAGAATGATGGTCGGTCCCCAGGTATCCCACCAACTCACAGTAAAGGCATCATTAACGGTGTAATACGCGGTTTGGTTGGGCTGAAGCACACCAAGCTTATTGGCTTCTTCAACGCGGTTCATGAAGACGTCGCTCCACGTTACGCTCCGTTCTTCGCGAATGGACGTTTGGGTTGTCTCGTCATAACGGAACATATAAGCATCAAATTTGTTTTTGCTCCAATCGTCATTCTCCAAAATAACCTTATAATTAAACTCTTTAAGCGTACTGACGTTTTTAGCAACACCGGTCACCGTTGTGGCGCGATATCCTTGCGACACTTCGACCGTTCTAAGGTAAACGCTGTTTTTGTCATCCCCACTGGGGAGAACGGTTTCTTCCGCCGTTCTTAAATAAGTGGCGAGCTGACTTTTCTTCCAAAGCATTGGTGTGTTAAAAACGTTTTGTAGCCAAAAGACAACGATGAGCACAATAATCACGGCAATGAGCAAATAAGGCAATATGTAGCCCCATACGTTTCGTCTATTTTGATTGTTATTATTATTTTCGTTCATGGAAGTCCCCTCCTTATCCCCCACGCCTTATTAACGGCATGGGTTTAATTTTTGTTGGACATAGTCGAACATTACACCCGAAATTGAGGTGAAACAATAAGAATGCGATTATTTATCTTTCGGAAGATGCAATTCTAGCTTCGAAGTGTGATATTCTTCGAAGTTTTTGCGGTAACGAGGAACATAAACAATCTTGCTATCTTTATTCACAAACACAGGCCAAACGTCGCGATATGGGCGTGGCATTTCTTCATCCAAATATACGCGACGAACTGGAACTTGATATCCGCGGTAGGAATAGTTATCACCTGGAAGCATCGTGCGAATTGTCAGTGGATAGTCCTCTTCCTTAATCCCACGGTCTATTGCCCCCATGGAAAAATCCAAACTGAATTCTTTGGTCTCCAACTTTCCTGGCGCTTCAAGACGATAGGAATAATTGATTTTTTCAGGATCAACTTCGACACTAACAATATCGTATTCCTTAACCAAATAGACATTGTCCTTAACTTGATACGTCATCACTGGATTGTAATCAAGAAGCATCGCGCGAATTTCGTTGATTTGTTTCGTTTTCAAAGCAATCTTAATTGGCGATTTATTTGCGATGAAACCAGACACCGCTGCGAAGAAGTCGTCTTTTGGTAAGGCGATAAGTTCACGAATGCCGAGCTCTTCTGACATTTTTGTTTTATTAACGATCGCACCAACAAAGGATGTTTTGTCGTTGTATTCAGCATTCATTTTCTCCACAATCTGAGCGCGCTCGATCTCGTTCATACGCTCAATTTCTTGACGAACGATACTGCGTGTATGCTGGTGTTCATAAAGCGACATATGCTCACTATAAGGAACGTTTTCTCTTCTGTTATGTTCGATAATGTCCTCTTTAGAGAAGGCGAGAAGAGGGCGAACAACGACCATTCCATCCTTGGTGGAAATGGATGAAAACCCGTATCGGTCAAATTTGTATCCTAGTCTTTTTGTCGTTAGATAGGTTTCGAGTAGGTCATCTTGCGAATGGGGGATAAGAAGGGCATCTGCATTGTATTTGTCATAAATATTTTTAAAAAAAGCATAGCGGACTTTTCTTGCCCAATCTGCAAAATCCTCATCTTTACCATTTTGGTCACTAGAAGCAGTATCGAGTACTTCAAGCGTGAGATTTTTCGCTTTGCAATAAGCGGCCAAATCGTTTTGTTCTTGTTCCATGGAATCATAAGAATGGTAGTTCACAAAACACACAATTGGTTTGATGCCTTGCTCTAATGTCAAATCGAGCAAGCACATGGAGTCTGGCCCATAGGCGCAAGAAAGGATGTAAGTTCCTTCAGGATTGAGTTCTAAGAAATTCGCGCTCATAAAATTCTCCTATTCACTATAGCGTTTTGTCGGTTATCACTTCAAACATCATGGACGCTTGCTCTTTTTTTGCAAAAGGGCGCACCTCCTTCACTTTAATCTGCACAAACCGCTTCCCCAAAGTAAGAGAAACGACATCCCCTTCTTTGATTTCGCTCATTGGTTTCGCGGTTTTCTCGTTAATGAGAACATCGCCGTCGTCACAAAGGTCTTTCGCGGTTTCTCGTCTTTTAATCAAACGCGAGACTTTTAAGAATTTATCAATTCTCATAGTGCTAATTGTAGCACTAATTGTTCTTGTGCCTTAAGTACAAAGCGTGGATTGTCTTCACGATGGATTCCAAACGATCAATCCAGTCTTCTCTTTTTGCCATTCGGATGCGGAGTTTTTTCTCAAGGAAATTGACTGAAATATCCTTCAAATAAGGAGTTAATGCGTTGAAAAGTTCGATGCCAATACCGTCGATACGAGAGAAGTTTTCAGCGAGCAATATATCGATAAAACCGTTTTCTTCGCGAACATAAACAAATTCGGGGTTACTAACAAGTAAGTCGATTCGCTTCTTTTGAATCAAGAGGGACACTTCTTTGGGAAGCTTACCGTACACATCGCGGATATGCTTTGCAAAAGCCTTCACCGCAGCTTCGCTTTCAGCGTCTTCGAGCTCTTGATAAAGAGCGATCTTGTCACTATTCACCGCATAATCTTTTGGAATATATGCATCAATGGAAAAAAGGCTCTTTGCTTTCGGTGGCTCTTTTTTGATTCCCGTTTTCTTTTCTTCTATCGCTTCATTCAATAGTTTCAAATAGAGGTCAAGACCAATGGTATCGATAAAGCCCGCTTGTTCTGGACCGAGCATATCCCCCGCTCCACGGATAAGCAAATCACGCTGAGCGATTTTGTATCCACTTCCAAGTTCTGTGAACTCTTGAATCGCTTCTAGTCGCTTTTGAGCATCTTCATTCATACTTTTATTTGGTTTGTAACACAAATACGCATAAGCGATTCTATCTCCACGGCCTACTCGACCCTTGATTTGATAAAGTTGTGACAAGCCAAAGCGATCAGCGTCTTCAACGATAAGCATATTCGCATTCGGCACATCAATGCCGTTTTCGATAATGGATGTTGCTACCAAAACGTTCAAGTCGTTGTCGTAAAAACGCTCCATGGTTTCTTCGATTTCTGCTTTTTCCATCTTGCCGTGCACCACCCCGATTTTGGCACCTGGTACAGCACGAGCGATTTCATCTGCTTTCGCATAGATTGATTCCACGCGATTGTGGATATAAAAAACTTGCCCTTCTCTAGAGAGTTCACGGCCAATCAATTCATAAATCGTGTTGGCGCTATAGGGGGTGACGTATGTTTGAATCGGCATACGGTTATTTGGGGCGGTATTGATTTCGCTTAGCGGGCGAATTCCAACCAATGACATTTGTAATGTTCTTGGAATTGGAGTTGCCGAAAGCGACAACACGTCCACGGTATTTTTCAATTCTTTGATTTTTTCTTTTTGCTCAACGCCAAAGCGCTGCTCTTCATCCACGACGAGCAACCCCAAATCCTTGAAAACAATTTCCTTGCTCAATAATCGATGAGTTCCAATAACAAGGTCCACTTTCCCTTCTTTGACCGCTTTAATATTCGCTTTTTGAATTGATTCTGGAACAAGTCGAGAAAACAAAGCAATATGAATGCCGAAAGAAGCGAAACGTTGAAGCGCGACTTCATAATGCTGTCTCGCCAAAAGGGTGGTCGGACATAAAATCGCTGCTTGCTTATGCCCATCAATCGCTTTGAAACATGCGCGGAAAGCAACTTCCGTTTTCCCAAATCCGACATCTCCACACAATAGGCGGTCCATCACTTCCGGCTTTTCCATGTCGGATTTAATTTCATCCAATGCCTTTTGTTGATCAAGGGTTAATGAATGAGGGAATTCGCTTTCGAATTTTTCTTGCAGTTCATCATCAATAGGAAAAGCGTAACCAGCGATCTTGGCACGTGTTCCATATAATGAAATCAAGCGATCGGCAAGTTCATTTACTCGCTCCTCGATATGCTTTTTCTT
>DBJG01000076.1 GCA_002296455.1 Caryophanales bacterium UBA782
CGTATCTATATCACTAGTGGATTCGAAACGGAGAAGCAACGAATCCCCTTCAAGCGTATAAATAACATCAAGATGTAAATCCCCTGGAAAGCCGTTATCCCCATCTTTGGAATCCAAAGAAAGAATTAACTTGTCACCCACAATTTTCCCTTTAAAGGGGCGATAGGAGAATGCGCCTTTTCCACCATGGAGCATGTTTCCTCTTTCGTTTGTAGAAACTAGATAGTCATGGCCACGATAAGAAAGCACCCCTTTTTGAATACGGCCAGCGATACGGCCTACACTTTTCCCATAATAACCATCGCTTTTCTCATATTCATGATAGTCTTTTGGGGTTATCACCATATTTTTATTGTGAAAACACAGTGAAAAAATGCCAGCGCCGAATGAAGAAACGATCACATCGAGGTTCTCGTTCTTTAATCGATACGCCCTTTCTCCTTCGAGTTCGATTTCCATAATCTCCATAATTATTCTCCTCCTTAAAATTTATAATAACGGAGCAATCAATTTTAATAACGGCCACATCCAGCCATATTTCTTTTTCATCTTCTTGAAATCGTCAAGTGTCACTTCTTTTGAAACGGATATCGTTTCCATGAAGTCGTCTTTGATGGCTAAGCAAGCGGATGAATCCGCGATAAAGACGGCATTTTCATAATGGAGATAGAGGGAACGGTAATCGAGATTGATCGTTCCTTCCACCGCGAGATGGTCATCGGCAACGAAGCTTTTCGCATGAATGAAACCCGGTGAATATTCATAAATCCTAACGCCAGCGCGAAGCAGTTCGCCATAATGACTTCTCGTAAGCATATACACTTGCTTTTTGTCGGGGATTCCAGGAGTGACGATTCGCACGTCAATCCCACTCAACGCAGCTCGTTTTAACGCTTCGTTCATCTCCCGATTTAAGATTAAATAAGGCGTAACGATATAGCAATAGCGTTCTGCTCTTCCGAGCAAAGAAAGATAAACATTTTGGCCAACCGCACTATAGTCGAAAGGGATATCGCCATAAGGCTGAACGAAACCATCACTTTTTGGGAAACCACCCTTCTCCGCGATAAAGGACTTCGGCGAATAGTAATAAAAATCGATGTTGAAATCCTTTTCGAAAGCATTTTTCCATTGACTCAAAAATGCTGTGGTGAGATTGAATACGGCCTTTCCAAACAGCCTTACTGCATTGTCTTTCCAAACGCCGAATCTTTTTTTCAAATTGATATATTCGTCGGCGATGTTAATACCTCCCGTATACGCGGTATGACCATCAATCACAAGGATTTTGCGGTGATCGCGATTATTCAGTTTCACGGAAATAAAAGGTTTAATTGGGCGAAATACATGAGCTTTGATGTTAAATTTTGCAAGTTGTCTCGCATAATTGGATGGTAGAGTAGTCAAAGAACCAAAGTCATCGTAAATCACTCGGATATCCAATCCTTCTTTTGCTTTTTCTTTGAGAATTGAGAGAATTCCATCCCACATCTTTCCTTCTGCGATGATGAAATATTCTAAAAAGATGTAATGCTTCGCGTTTTTCAAATCCTCGAGCATACGGGGATAAGCTTGCTCCCCAAAGGAGTAATATGTCACTTCGGTGTTCTCGTAAAAGCCATTCGCCGTATTCTCTTCAATATAATTGCTGATTGCCGCGGCGGTTAAATCCGTAGTTCTAATTTTTTCCTTCGTATCGGAATCGGTTGGCTCGATGGATAAGCTATTCAATAAACGAATCGAAGCCGCTTTCTTACGTGGAGTGATTTTTTTATTCGCAAACATCACAAAATAAAGAATGCCGACGATTGGTAAAACGCCAATCGCCACCATCCATGCAATCTTGTATTCTGGTTCTGTCGTCGTGAAAAACGCGTAAAGCTCGAAAAAAGCCTGAACGCCAAAATAGGTGGAGAGAAGAGGAACATACGCTTCGTGAGAAAGAGTATCGACCGCAATGAGATAAACAAAAGCCGAAATCAAAACAATCTCAACAAAGATAAGAAAAAGAGCGAGTATTTTTTGCCATTTTCCGCCCACGAGTATCTTTTTCATATCATCTCTATTTTACTTTGCTTTATCGCTAAAAGCGATAGAGGGACATCCTTTTTCAGTCCATTTTGCTTGTAAGTAAATAGCCTTTCATCAAAACAACATTCTTTTCGGCCATTTCCTTAGCAGTTTTACTTCATTTCGTGTATTTTATACTAAGTAGAGGCGAAATCATGGATGCTCAAGAGTCATTAGAGGATTATTTGGAGCGAATCGTAATGCTCCACGAAAAAAATAGCGTTGTCCGATCGGTGGACCTCGCCAATAGCATGGGCTTTAGTAAGCCATCGATTTCGATTGCCTTGAAGAAAATGAAAGAAAAGGGTTTCGCGGAAGTCGATGAAGAAAGCGGAAATATTTTCCTCACTAAAGAAGGACGTGCGATTGGAGAAAGCACTTATCACCGGCACAAAGTCATCAGCCACCTTCTTGAAGAAATCGGCGTCAGCGAAAAGCAAGCCCTCATCGATGCGTGCAAAATCGAGCACGACTTAAGCCAAGAAACGTTTGAGAAATTAGAAGCGCACTTATACGAAGTTGAAAAGGCAAAGAAATAAGCAAAAGAGGCCTACATTTTATATCAGAAAGTGGCCTCTTTTTTGTTATTTCTGAATGAATTCTTTTCCGATTTGGAATCCTTTCCCGATTTCTTTCCCAATGGTGTAATAATGAGAATCGATCTGATTCCACATAATCGGGTCGAGTGCATCTATCAAAATTTGTCCCTTCTCATCAATCGCGCCTTTTTCCACCATCACGCTTTTGATTCGCCCATAAACCAAAAAACCAAATTCGTCATTGGTGATTTTCGCTACTTCGCATTCTAGCGCAAGCGGAAGTTCTTTAATAATCGGCGCATTCACATTTTTGCTTTTTTCCGTGTGGAATCCCGCTTTCTCAGCTTTCTTTGGATCGACGTTTCCGCTTACAATACCTAAATAATCGCATTCTTTTGCATAGTGAACGTTCCCAAGTGACAAAGTGAAGGCTTTATTCCGTTTGATATTCGCGCTTGTTTTGTGGGATTCATCGAGACTTAATACGAGCAAATCATTATCAAGGATTCCACCCCAAGCCGCATTCATTATGTCAATCGTTCCATCTTCGTTATACGTCGCAATCATCTGTACGGGCATCGGGAATAGATATGGCGCTGCTTTCAATTGAACTTTCATGTCGATTTTTCTCTCTTTCTACTCATACTCTTTTCTATTTATAAAAGAATGGCATTTTCTTGTTCTTTTTCAATGAAAAAACGCTTCAAAAGAAAAGGCGGGTTGATCCGCCTCTCCCACCGCTTACTTATTTCCGCTCACCAAGTGCGTAATCAAGTTTGAACAAACCCGCCCCGCCTTCTTTTGCGAACAAATCGTAACGGATGAGCAGTTCGCGGGAATGTTTCTCTTCTTCCATTTGCTCCGCGATGAACCAATCTAAGAAATTCGTTGCGGCGTAGTCGTCCATAGAAGAAGCGCGTTTATAGATTTCGTTGATGAGGGAGGTCACATAAGCTTCATGCTTGATCTGAAAAAGGAGCGGAGCACGAAAGTCATCGAATTTCTCATCAAGAGCTTCAATGGCTTTAAACGTGACATTTTCGCCATTATCTTGAAGATACTGGGAGAAACGCTCGGCATGTTCTAATTCCTCATGGGCTTGTTTTTCAAACCAGGAATGAAAACCGTTGAGACCTTTTTCGCGATAAAATTCAGCG
>DBJG01000062.1 GCA_002296455.1 Caryophanales bacterium UBA782
TGAGAATTGTCTTAGGTATGCATCGTTTTCTCCTTGCTCCACAAGCAAATAAATACTAATCATGACCTCTTTGATAGCGAGCGAAGAGAAATGACTGGCAAAGTGAACATAAGGCTCAACCGTTTTATCTTGGTCAATCTCTTCGATTAGGGTTCTTAGTTTTTCTGCCATGGATTCACTCGCATAAGAAAGCAGTTGATGCAGAGCGCTATAAACAGGGATTCGGTTCCTTAAAAAGATTTCAAAAAAACTAAAAATATGGACGAATTCTTTCTCTAAGGCAATTTCTTCTCTCTTTTTCGAATCAGCAATGTATTGAAAGACGACATAATCAAAGATAACCGCTCCAAAAAAGGGAAAAATGCAAATCATCGCCTGCGCTCTTTTTAGTAAAAAGAAAACACCGATGCCAATGAGCAATAGATTTCCGAAAAACAGCGAAGGAAGATATCGTTTAATATTTTCTTTTTGTTCTTTAAGTTTCACCACAAATGGCACTTTTTTCATACTTTTTTCCTCCTGAAAAAGGAGATTTTTTCTCCCGTATATATGAGCGAAAAGAAAATGATGCTCACAAGTAAAACGAGAAAATAGGAAGCAGCGACTATTAAAAATGCGTTGGAACGAATCATGTATGGAAACAAGCTTTTGAGCCCGATTCTAATAAATGTGAGAATGAAGCAAGATAAGCCCCATAGGGAGAAAAATTCGAACAGCTTTTTCGTGCTTTCCTGATGCAAGGCATTCGCATTTTCCATTTCTAAACTCATCTCTTTTAAAAGGGGATCAGCAACTTTTAAGAAATCGCCCCCTTCTTCTTCGTATAGGGAAAAAAGCGAAACGAAAACGGAATAAAACGAAGTGGAAAAGTAATCGTCCAAATAGCGAACTCTTTCTAAAATGGACAAATCAGAAGTACGTTCAATGATACTTTTAAAGAGCCGATTCTCATTTCCATCCACGCCTCGCGAAAAGGCATCGTTCACACTTTTTGTGCTTGATAAAGTGATGGAAAAGCGATGAACGAATTGATAGGCTTCCTGGCGTTTTCTATTTTTGTTCTCTCGTTTCTTATAAAGCGGAGAAACGCAAAAAACTAGTATCAAAAGATATATCAAAAATATACCTAACGTCAAATAATAATTTGAAGTAAGAAATAGAGACAGCAATGCAGCGATTGTTGCAATAGAAAGGGCGTAGATTTCAAATTTGAAGCGCGTCATCGATTTCTCCTTTCTTATATAGATACTGGAGTTTCTTACTCTTTCGATTCATACGGGCAACGCTATCGATATAACGATTCACCCTTCCTTCTTTCACCGTTCGCCCCATATAAATAAAAAGAGAGAAATGAGATACGATGTCTTCTTTGACTTCCTCTTTGATGGATCTTTTCTCGCTCATAAGAACGAGTCGTGCCATGCGGTCAATCATCGTATCAATCCCTTGGGCATGAATGGTCGTAATAATTGGATGTCCACCCATGGCACTATTGAGTGCATATTCAAATTCCGCGCCCCTGCTTTCCGCTAGAATTACATAATCCGGATTCGAACGAAGCGAGTTTCGTAGCAATGATGCGAATCCACCATTCTCAAGGTTCTCATTGCTCACCCATGTCGTTTGGTCGATTCTCTCATTTCGAATCAAATCCAATTCTTGGACGTTATCAATTACAATCACTCTCGTTGCGTCTTCTAGATGAAGCAATAGCCATTTCTGGAGTTCTGTTTTGCCACTTCCCGTAATTCCCCCAATGACGATACTTTCTTTTTCTTTTAAGGAATGAAGCAGCAACTCCTTCATTCCTTTCGGAAAGAACGAATCGTCTATTCGCGAATCTTCGCTTGCGATTCTTAAGGAAAATGAATACGTTTTTTGACCGCGAAAACGCACGAGATTCGAATAGACGGCATTGATCCTATAACGAGAGAAGCTCACGTCCAAAATTGGATTAGAAAAGGAAAACTGCCGTTCGCACAAGTTGGCGATTTGTTTCAAAAAGTCGCCAACTTCTTTCGGCGTTTTTGATAAGCCGCTTTTCTTTCTCCCTTCTAGATTATCCATGTAAAAGAAAGAGTCACCATTATAGGAAATATCCGTTATTTCTTCTTTCGTGAGCAACTCTTTTAAAAAAGAGCCTTCCAAATATTCTTTTGCATTAAGCGCCATGATTCATCCCCGGCCGAATGTAAAACTGAGCCACTTTAGAAAAAGTGAAGAAAGGGCCTACCTTGCTTGAAAAGGAGAGCTTGAACTCGCTGATTGTTTCACTAGGGATGTAATTCGAATAATCGAGTTCGTAGGTATAATCGTAGTCACGCAAGTTTTCCGCGAAATACAATTCCGTTTTCTCCGCAAGAAGCTCTTTGGAAAAATAAGGATAAATCCGCTTTCCGTCCTCATCGAAATTGATTGTCGCGACTTCCGGAATGCTTTTCCCAAAAGCGTAAAACGTGCGTGTGACCTTACTATAAGAAAAAGAAAGTTGAGACATCGACACACTAGAAAACAAAACCAAAATATAGAGAAATAACTCACTCATAAAGTACCCCCACGCAATAATCAGAATTCACACAATTTCCGAAAATATTGTTTCCTGAATATAGATTAAAAGACATTTCGAAATGAGGGATGTTATATTCCCTCTCTAGAGCGTTTGTAAAAATCCGCATTGAATACATTTTTTCGTTTTCTCGGTGAGTAGGAAGATATAGTTCCCTTGTGAACGCTTCGTCTTTGCTTGGCGAAATTGCCTTTCTCATTACCCCCGTAAAACGATTCACCACAAATTTTTTCTCTGGCAGAATGAAACGATACTTCCCTTTTTCCATTTCAATAATCTCTAAATAAAATGTTGCTAACCCCCCTCGATAATCCGTTCGGTAAGAATCAGCAAACGGAGCAAATTCTTCCGCCTCTTTCCCAAATAACTGCAAGCGAGGTTGAAGCTTCGATAGCGAAAGTGAAATCGGTGAATTGTCGCTTTCGTTATAAAAGGAAAGATTCAAGGCACTTTGAAAAGGGACAACTCCGTTCTTTTTCTCGATTACAGTGTCATGATTTTGGAGTTCTAATACCGGTCGATAATAATATTGATCTTTGTTTTCGACAAATCGTGCGTACATTGAACCCTTGATTTTGCTTCCGTTTTTAAGCGTCACAATTTTAGAATTCGTAGGAACAAAGGAATCAATTTCCACGAATTTCATCGTGAATCTTCCACTCGGTTTGCCACTCGAATTGTAATAGGAATAGCTAAAGCCAAAGAGAACGTAAAAATGATCCAGGACATATTCTTTCGGAATGCAATAATCATAGACCATTTCCTCACCAGAATAATGACTGGTTCTCGTATACATTTTTTGCCACAATTGAGCACTCAGGTTTTGAAGCGGGTTTTCAGAATATACGGAAACCCAGAAGTCAACCTTCTTATTCGCCGTGAGAGAGCGCATTCGCGCCGTCCCATAATAATCTTTCCCTTTCTCCATCCGTCCAACATTGAATGTTAAAAGACGAAACAGAGATTCATGGGTGTTCGCGCTTAATAAAAGCGGTTCTGTAAGAAGGAAGAGAAAAGCAATCAGTTTATTTTTCATTTGTGTTTAGCCTCTTCACTCATCTATAGACGTTTTTCCCTCTTTTTTGCAAAAATATTTTTCCATTTTCTTTATTCTTTCGTTTTCATCGAAGAAAAAAATATGGTAAATGGTTTTTCCTTACCTCTGATTCTCGAATTCAGGCTATAATACGAAAGATGATTTTATTACTTGGTGCGAGTGCCTCAGGAAAAACCGAAATCGCAAAATATCTCTCTTCCCACTATGGGGTCTCAAAAGCGATCACATCGACAACACGCCTTCCTCGCGAGGGTGAGAAAAACGGCGTTGATTACTTTTTTTATTCCAAAAGTGATTTTGAAGAAAGAATCGGAAAAGGCCTATTTGTGGAACATACCATCTATAATGGCAATTATTATGGAACGGGCATCGACCAAGTGAGTTCCAAAAAATGCATTGTTCTTGATCCTACAGGCATCAAAGCTTTTCAAAAACTGCAGAATCCTTCCGTTGTTTCCTTTTACTTGTCAGCAAGCGAAGACACACGCACCAAGCGAATGAAGGAAAGAGGCGATTCTCTTTCTAACATCCATGCACGCATTCAAAACGATCGTCTTATTTTTGCGATGAATAACATTCCCCCGACCGATTTCACTTTAAAAACAGATGACCGCACAATCGCTTCCTTAGCAAAAGAAATATTTGAAGATTATCAAACAATATTAAAGAAAAAAGGAATTCAAATTTAATTCCTTAATTCTCTTCGCTTTCTTCCACTTTTCGTCTTGGGTGATATATCACTAAGCAACTTTCCACGCGGAATTCATTGACCTTTTTTACGATGATATCCACCTTGCCGATTGTGAGTTTGTCATCCACTTCCGCAAAACGCCCGAGTTTATCATTGATATACCCGCTCAATGTTGTGTAATCATCTTCTAGTTTTTCAGGATCCATGTGGAACGTTTCAAAGAAACGCTCAATATTCATCGAGCCCTTTACCATATATTTATTGCGTGTTCCAGCAACGCGATTGACGTCGATTGATATCGTGTCGTCTTCGTCCCACATCTCTCCGACAAGCTCTTCTAAGATATCTTCAAGCGTCAAAACGCCCTCTGTGCCACCAAACTCGTCTTTCACGATAGCGATATGAATATGTTCTTCTTTCATTAAGGCAAGGACGCTAGATAATTCCATCGTGCGAGGAACAAACAAAGTCGGTAAAAGAATCGATGGAATGGAAGGCTTTTTCCCTTTCACAAGCATGCGCAAAAGCGTCTTCACTTGAAAATAGCCAAGAATGTGGTCCAAATCTCTTTTATACACCACAACACGACTATGCTTAAAGGCGTCTTCTCGTTTCAAGAACTCGCTAAAAGGTTCTTCCACGTCATAGCCAACAATCTTCACACGGGGAGTCATAATGTCATAGGAAGAAGTATCTTTGAAATCGATGGAACGATGAAGCAATTCGCTTTGATCGGCGTCGAAAATGCCTTCATCTTTAATTTCTTTTACCATCGCTTCGAGTTCTTCATCGCTTGCTAAAGGTGTTTCAGCAGGAACTTTTTCGATGATTGGAGAGGCAATTTTACGAGCTAAAAAATCCATCGGGGTAACAAATGGGAAGAAAATGATGTGCGAGATTTTCACAAACGGGGCGAAAACTTTGCTCCACGACAAAGCGTGATTTCCCGCGAAGGCTTTCGGCAAGATTTCACCGAATAATAAAACCAAGATGATTACAGTTCCAGTCGTAATATAGGTGCTGTATTGTTCAACAGGCGTTCCCGCTAAAAGAGAAGCACCGACAATCGAAGCAAGAGAAGAAATAAAAATGCTGAGGAAATCATTTCCAAACAGAATCGTTGCAATAGACGAATCGTAGTTTTTCGCTTGCTCGTAAGCGAGTTTACTGCGCTTGCTTCCTTTTTTCATTTCTTGTTCAAGACGAAGCAAATTCACGCTAGAAAGAGCGGTATCGCTTGCGGCATATAATCCGCATAACGCAATCAGGATGGCGATGATAATGATGTAAACAATATTCATTATTTTTCCCCTTCTAATGCGATTTTTTCGCTAATCGGTCCGACGAGTTCTTCCAAAACGTCCTCCATCGTGACCATGCCAATCAATTCGTCTTTTTTGCGAACTAGGGCAATTTGAGTATGCGTCTCTCGGAAGCCATCCACCAAATCATCAATCTTAACGCTTGGACTCACAAAATAGGGTTTTTCTACATAAGAAAGGATATTCGCTTTCGGATCTTTTAGGTAAGCGGAAAGATATTGCTTAACCAGTAGGACGCCGACAATCTTATCTTTGTCTTCGTAATAAACAGGGATTCTGCTATAAGAAATAGAACAAAGAGTATCAATGAGTTTTGGCGTCGATAGTCCTTTCAAGTCAATCGAAAACATCTTCGCTTTCGGAGTCAATACTTCTTTGACCGCCGTATCGCTAAAATCGATAGAATTCTCAATGATCTCCGTCTCGTTTTTCTCAAGAAGACCGCCTTTCTGATTCTTTTTCAAGATATTGGAGAAATCGTCTTCGCTTAATGAATCACTTCCTTTATTAGGAAAGATTTTGTTGAGCAAAAAAGAAAAACCTCTAAATAAAATAGCCAAAGGAAACACCAAAAAATAAACGACGATAAGCGGATAAACAAAAATCGATGCAAGAGTGTTCGGTATCTTGCTTGCCACTTGCTTCGGCATCGTCTCTCCAAATAAATACACAACAAGAGTGATACAAATGGAAGAAATCAACGAGACGACCCCTGCTTCAAGATGGATAAAATAGAGGAACGTTGACGTGGAAATGACCGAGAGGAGAGTATTCACGATATTATTGCCGATAAGAATCGCAATTAAATTGGTGTTTTTTCTTTCATAAAGCCAAAGCACGAGCTTCGCCGTTTTACTCCCATCGCTTTTTTTGACCTCAAAACGGTATTTGTTNAGTTTATTAAAAGCGGTCTCCGAAGCGCTAAAAAAAGCGCTGAAAGCAAGAAACACGATACCTAATATGAGATAGATATAATACGTGCTCAAGCGAACCACGCTCCTATTCGATAACAATCACTACAATCACTGCTCATTTGCGTCTAGTAGTCTATCACAAAGGAGACAAAAAGAAAGACCCCCATGGAGAGCCATAAGGGGTCAATCGATTTTTAGTCGTCGTCTTTTTCGTCCTTCTTCGCACCGAGCTGTGGGACATAATCCTTCAACTCGCTCGCGTAATTATGAGGGATGATTTTGCCTTGTTCCAAAGAATCTTGCTCGCAAGCGTCAGCGATAAGTTGTTTTGCACGGCGTAAAGACAATGCGCTTTTCACTTTAAAGACGCCTGGAATTTCTTTATAGATGTTTTTCGCCCCAGCATCATGAAGCGGAATCGGGCTATTCTCATAGTCTTTTGGATTGAGGGCCAAATAAAGCTTTAAACCCTTCCCAGCAACTGTAATCTTCACATACGTCTTTGTGTGGAGGCGGAAGGAATCACCACTATTGGAGAGACGACTCTTCAAGCCATAGCTTAAGCACTCCGCCTTCAATTCGTTGTAATTGCTTTGCGTTTCTTTATCGGCGCTAAGCATTCTCTCATTGAATGGGATACGGATGATCTTCTGCTTCTCTTTATCGATCGTAGGAGTTTCAGAATCATCTTCTTCCGCTTCATCCACCTCGACTTCAGTAGGAGTGGGTTCAGACTCAGCTACCTTCTCGACCACTGGTTTTGGTTCTTCTTTCTTCGGCTCGGCTGGTTGAGCAACTTGAATCACAATGGTTTGCGTTGGGCTTTGACTAGGAGCTGGCTCTTCTTTCTTTGACTCAAGAGGAAGAGGTTCCGCTTTCTTATCTTCTTGCGCCTTTAATAACGCTTCAAAGCGCTTATCTAATTCTTCTACGATAATCGAGCGAACATCATCGCTTGTGACTGCGTTGGCCTTAATATTCTTAATTTCTTCGCTTTGTGCTTTGCTTTCTTCGGCTTCGGCTTCTGCACGAGCTTGCTCAATAAGATGAGCATCAGCAGCTTCTTGGGCGGCTTTTGCATTGGCTTTTGCTTGCTCGTTTCGGAAAGAAGTAAGCTCGCTACGAATTAAGTCTTTGATATCTTCTTTGGAAGTTTCATCGACTTTGGAGGCGAGTGGTTTGATTTCACCGATTTCACTACGAACAATTTCACGGATTTCTTCTAATGAGACAGCATCACGATTCTTTTCCGCTTCGATACGTTCTTTGCGATCAAGTTCTCTTTCTTCTCGCTCTTTTGCTCTTGCCGCGACTTCATCTTCAAGCGTTTTTTCTAAAGCAAGTCGTCTTTCTTCTTCTTTTTTCGCTTTCTCTTCTGCTTCTTTTTGGGCTTTCACCGCTTGGCTATCACGCTTTTCGTCTTCCCTTTTTCCAATATAGTAGGAGCGGATTTGCTCAACGATAAGTTCACGAGCTTCATCTTCCGTAAGTTCGCGTCTTTCCGGATTATCATGTTCCTCTAAAGCTTCTTGAATGAGGGAACGGAGGTCGTTCGCAGTAAGAGGCTTTTCCTCCTCTTTTACTTCTTCGATAACGGGAGCTTCGCTTTCCATTTGATGGTTAAGCTCATCACGGATAATGGAACGAAGGTCATCAGTCGTGGCGATGGATTCCTCCTCTTCTTCGACTTTTTGTTCCTCCGGGGCGAGAACTTTTTTTAATTCCTCGCTGACGATTTTTCTTAAATCGTCGCTCGTGAGGGCTTCATTAGAAGAGGCATCTTCATTTGACCCTATCGTTTCGGCATCCTCGACATTTCTTTTTTTGGTAAGCTCCTCACGGATAATCTCTCTTAAGTCGTCGCTCGTGAGCGTATTGCACTCATCTTTTTTGTCGTCATTTTTCGGC
Source organism: Caryophanales bacterium UBA782 (assembly GCA_002296455.1). Classification (GTDB taxonomy): domain Bacteria; phylum Bacillota_I; class Bacilli_A; order RFN20; family CAG-826; genus UBA4951. Next base: position 8,459 of record DBJG01000062.1, read on the forward strand.
TCAGGAATGGTTTTTCCGTCAGCACGAGCGATTTCTTCGGCAATGATTCGACGTAAATCGTCGCTTGTGAGGGCTTGTTCTTCCTTGTCTTCAGAAGTTTCGTCTTCAACCACTTCAACAGGGATGTCATCCCCTTTTGCCTTAGCAATCTCTTCAGCGATTATTTGACGCAAATCATCGCTCGTGAGAGCTTGCGAATCTGTACTTTCTTTTTCATTTTTATTCGAAGTTGGGATGGCTTCGTTTTTATTTTCCGCTTTACCGACTTCTTCACGGATAATGGAACGAAGATCATCGGTCGTCATCAAATCGTTTTGATTGACGGCTTGCGTATCGTCTTCTGGCAAGGTTCCGTCTTTTTTCGCCATCTCTTCTTGAATCAAAGAGCGGAGTTCTTCTTTCGTCAAAGGTTTTTCCTCCCTGCTCGCGGGGCCTTGTGGAGCACCGTTGTTATAAATATATTGAACGATTGTTGGGGATGAGCCCGTATAACCATCTTTGTTCACCACGGCTGGAATAACAGGAGCGTTGCTAGCTACAGCTGCCACTGGTTTCAATTCGCTATTCAAAGTTTCGCGAAGATTGGCGCCTTCTTGGGTAGCACTTGCGTCATATAATGGTTCGTCCATTGTTCCGTATTCATCGTCGTCGACTTTAGTAATGCCGGGATATTTGCAAACGTCAACCATCGAAATGATGAAGCTAGCAAAGGCGAGAGCAAGACCGATCGCGCCAAGTAAATAAGGAAGGGCAATAAGGATAGCAACACCCGCACCGCCTCCGTTTTCAGGAGTTAGTTGCGCGATTTCTGAAACATAGGCAGCTAGATTAGCAATACCGTCAAACCACCAAGTTGGAGAAAGAAACATATCAATGAGAACAAAGCCGACAAGCCCAAAAACAAGGCCAAGCAAATTTGGCGCTAAGGCATTTGGTCGATTCTTTGCAATCAATAAAACAAGATGAATAAGCCAAGCAATGGCGAGTGCGCCAAGAAGAACGGGCAATATAAATAAAACCAATTCCAATTGGCTAGGGTCACTCGGTTTTTTGTAGAAATCTGGTTGGAAAATGCTGGCGATTTCATTTGGGAAACGTTCCCAGATTATTTTAAAAACGTCACCCGCGTTTTCTGCGCCAATGATGTAGTTATTGGCCGTAAGCATGTTTGGTGTAAAAACTAAAAGCACCACCCCCGCGGCAATTAAGACTGCGGAGATTACAGATAAGATTAATGCCGACTTTTTCATATTAAAACCTCTTGTCTTTATTGTAATGGAAAAATGTGGGTTTTAAAGAAAAAGAAGCAACTTTTGCAACGATTTCTTCGAAAGATTTATTTTACAAAACCATTTTTTGCAAAAATTTTGAACATTTTTTGATGCGTGATGATATGGGCGTTCCCTTTCGGACCTTCTTCTCCGTCTAAGCACCACCCCATCGCCTCATCGGTTTTGATAGAAAACTCCCGTGCTTTAAGCACAATACGATTTTTGTCTGTTAGAAGTGGCAAAACACCATTTGATAGGTCAGGCTTAGCAAGAAAGAGTTCCATCATGCCGTCTTGTATCGACCCATAACGATTGACCTTAAAACCACCGATGTTGATTCCATTCAAAAGGAGGAGGAAGGGGGTATCAATTTCGTAATGTCCACCATCCGCATCAATAGATGCATGAACGAGTTTTCGGTCCTGCAATTCTTTAATCGCGGCGTTGTAATAAGCGACGCGTCCAAAAATGCGTTTTTTCTTTCGTGGAGTCAGATAAGCAATATCACTGTATCTCCCAATCGTACAAACATAAGCGAAATATTGCCCATTAATTTCGCCTACATCAAAGGGAGTGACTTCCCCATTCACCAAAATATCGATGGATTTATTAAGACCCGAACCGATGCCAAAGTTTCTTCCGATATCGCCAATGGTTCCATAATTGATGTAACCCAAAATCGGCGGATTCTCAATCGGGGCTAAAGCGTTAATGATGTTATTGAAAGTCCCATCTCCTCCAACAATTACGAGCACATCGTATTTATGAGCTGATTCCACCGCAACTCTACGTGCTTCAAACGAACTGAATGAGCAAAAGAAATCAACGCGATCAAAACGCGCGAGCAACTTTTCTTTAATCGAGGGGATTTCCGGTGTGAAATTTCGATGGCCGGATTGGTGACTATACATTACAAGGCAATTCATAAAGTATTGCTATTGTAACGCAAATTAATGGTTTTGGTGCTTTATGCTTGCTTCAATGAAGCCACGGAACAAAGGATTTGGAAAGAGAGGGCGGGAAGTGAACTCTGGGTGAAATTGGCTCGCTATGAAGAAAGGGTGATTGGAAAGCTCAATGATTTCCACAAGACCCGTTGGGGGGTTCACTCCTGAAAAAACCATACCCTTCCCTTCTAATTCGGCACGATATGCCCCATTAAATTCATAGCGATGACGATGTCTTTCTTGAACAAGTTTCGTGCCATAGCACTTATAGGCTAAAGTGCCTTTTTCAATCGCACAATCATAATTACCAAGTCGAAGCGTACCGCCCATTTCGATTCCAGCATATTGGTCATGGAGCAAATCAATCACTGGATAAGGCGTTTGTGGGTCGAATTCAGTTGTGTTGGCCCCCTGTAATTGACACACGTGTTCGGCGAATTCGATAACGGCGAGTTGCATTCCTAAACAAATCCCCAAAAATGGAACGGCATTTTCGCGAGCATAGCGAATGGCGATTTTCTTCCCATCCGTCCCTCGTTCTCCAAAACCGCCTGGCACAAGAATACCATCGTATTCACGCAAGATTTCAGACGCATTTTTTTCCGTGACATCGGTTGACTTAATCCAGCCAACGTCCACTTCATATCCAAAATAATAGCCGCTATGCGATAAAGCGCTTTTCACGGAAAGATAAGCGTCATGGAGTTCGACATATTTGCCAACCAAAGCAATCTTGACATGCTTTTTGCTGTTTTTGATGCTGTCGACCCATTTTTTCCAATCACGAAGATCCGCTTTGGAAGCTTTTAACCGTAAATGATCAAGAACAAAATCATCAAGTTTTTGGTCGTGAAGCATGAATGGGAGCTCACAAACGCAGTCGAGGTCATCCGCTTCGAAAACACCTTCTAGAGGAACGTTGCAAAAAAGAGAAATCTTTTTCTTTTGTCCTTCGTTTAACGCCACTTCACTTCGCAAAACGATCGCGTCTGGTTGAATGCCAAGGGAAAGAAGCTCGTGAACGCTATGTTGCGTTGGCTTTGTTTTGCTTTCCATTGCAGAACGCAGAAATGGAACCAACGTATC
>DBJG01000022.1:0-353 GCA_002296455.1 Caryophanales bacterium UBA782
TATCGAAGAATTCATACATTCTTTGTCCACGGAGCGTGACTTTGCAGCCAATTGCTTGTCCTTTGCGGAGCTTGAAGGTCGCAATGGATTTTTTCGCGTGGGTGCTCACTGGGTGTTGGCCAGAGATGGTCGCTAATTCAGCGAGGGCATCATCAAGCGCTTTGGCGTTTTGTGTTGCATCGCCAACGCCGACGTTAATGACGATTTTCTCGAATTTCGGAGCTTGCATCACCGTCGAGTATCCGAACTCTTTGACGAGTGCGGGAACGACTTCGTTTTTATATTTGGCTTGGAGACGATTCATCTCTTTTGCCGGAGCGACTTTCGCAGTCTTCTTTGGAGCGGCTGCTTTT
>DBJG01000022.1:396-814 GCA_002296455.1 Caryophanales bacterium UBA782
GGAGCGGCTGCTTTTTCCGCTTTTGGGGCAGCGGCTTTCTTCGTGGCTGCCTTCTTCGTAGGAGCCTTAGCCGCGGCTGGTTTCTTATTTTCTTCTGCCATAACTAATTCCTCCCATTACTTTTGCTCAAGGCTAGCGCCCGAGCCGCCAACGCGGATTTTCTTACCATCGACCACTTTGGAGTGGACGCGCGTGGCTTTTTTGGTCTTCGGATCAATCAATGCAACTTTGGAAGCATCGAATGGGACATAAATCTCAAGAACGCTTCCTTCGGTGGTTTGTTGATTCGGTTTTTTGTGCTTCTTATGCACATTCACGCCTTCGACAACGACTTTGTTGAGTTTCGGATAGACGCGCTGAACGATGCCCGTCTTGCCTTTGTCGTCGCCAGAGAGAACGATGACTTTATCACCTTTTT
>DBJG01000022.1:881-12029 GCA_002296455.1 Caryophanales bacterium UBA782
ATCACCTTTTTTGATATTCATGATTGCTCTCCTTATAGAACTTCGATCGCGAGGGAAACGATTTTCATATACCCTGCGTCGCGGAGCTCACGAGCGACTGGCCCGAAGACACGGGTTCCAAGTGGGTTGCCATCGTTATCGATGAGAACAACCGCATTGTCGTCGAAGCTGATGGAACTGCCGTCTTTGCGAATGACCGCACGTTTGACACGAACGATAACGCCTTTAACGACTTGTCCTTTTTTGATTTTGCCGTTTGGGATGGCATCCTTGACTGCGCAAGTGACGACATCACCTAAGCTAGAGACTTTCATTCTCGCGCCGCCGTTTTGACGGAACACGCGAACGCTTCTGGCACCGGAGTTATCGGCAACCACAAGATTCGTTTCATTTTGAACCATAGGTTACTTCTCCTCCTTCTCTTCAGTCGCTTTAGGAGCGATTTCCTCGGCGCTGCCTTCGGCGGCTTCGAGTTTCTCCTCGGCGAGGGTGGCTTCGTCAGCACTGCCGACGGCCTTTTTATCGATACTCACTAAGCGGAAACGCTTGGTTTTGCTAAATGGGCGGCAAGCCATGATGGTGACGGTGTCGCCGACCTTGGCTTCGTTTTTCTCGTCGTGGGCATAGAACTTTTTGCTATACCCGACACGTTTGTTATAAAGAGGATCGTTACGTTTGGTAGAGACCGTGACGCAGATCGTCTTGTCGTTATTATTCGAGGTAACAACGCCTTGGAACGTGCTTCTAGAATTTCTTTCCATGTCTATATCCTCCTTTATTTCTTATCACCATCGATTTGGAGCTCACGCTCACGCTTGACGGTTTCGGCTTTCGCGATGTCTTTGCGGACAGCGCGGACTTCTTCTCCGTGCTCTAGTTGGCCAACGGCCTTTTTACGGCGAAGTTCGAACAAATTGGCGCGGAGAGCAGCAATCTTCTCATCAAGCTCTTTCGCATCCATTTTGCGGAATTCTTTGATTTCCATCGCTATTCTCCTTTCGTGTCAGCAGCGGCTGGAGCGGCCTCTGCTGGGGCAGCTTCATCGTTTCCAGTATCACTGACAGTAACTTTCTGAGCGGCTTCCTCTTCCTCGAGAGCTTCGACGGAAGAAGCATGCTCCGCTTCCATCTTGAGAAGATCGCTTTCGGATAAGGCTTTGGTTCTCTTCACAACTTTGCAGTCGATCGGGAGCTTATAAGCGGCCATACGAAGCGCTTCTTGCATAACGGTCGGGTTAATACCACCAATCTCGAAGAGGATTTTTCCCTTCTTGACGACGGCGACCCATCCTTCTGGCGATCCTTTACCAGAACCCATACGGACTTCAGCCGGTTTCTTGGTTTTCGCGAGTTGTGGGAACACGCGAATCCAGATTTTTCCAGCTCTATCGGTGTATCGCGCTAAGACGATACGGGCACTTTCGATTTGACGATCGGTAAGGTAGCAACCTTCTAGGGCTTGCAAACCGTACTCACCGAAGTCAACATTCGTTCCGCCTTTGGCATGGCCTTCGTATTTGAGTCCATGAGGGCGGCGATATTTAACGCGCTTTGGTTGAAGCATTGTTTGCGCCTCCTTCTTTCTTTTCGTCTTTCTCGGCCTTTTCGGCTTTGTTGGTGCTTCTGCAAATCCAGACTTTCACACCGATGCGTCCGTAGCTTGTTGCGGCGTCAACATGGGCGAAGTCGATATCAGCACGGAGCGTTTCAAGAGGTACGACGCCCTCTTTGTAACCTTCGCGGCGAGCGATTTCAGCGCCGCCTAAACGACCTTGGCATTGTGTACGGCAGCCAACAGCCCCTGCTTTGCGCATTCTTTGAAGTGCTTTCTTTTGGGTGCTGCGGAAGCTTTGACGATTCTCAAGCTCGCTTGCGATCCATTTGCCAATAAGCGTGGCGTCAAGATCAGGATTCTTTACTTCAACAACGTTGAGAGTAAGTGTTCCGGTTTTGACGACTTTCGCAAGTTCTTTGCGGATTGCATTGATGGTCGCACCATCTTGTCCAAGCACAACACCTGGACGGGCGACGAAGGCAGTCACGATGACATTGTGGCCTTTGTCTGTTTTCACACGGCCGATGTCGATATGGCTAGCCATCGCTTCTTTGAGCTTTGGTTCGAGGTAGCGACGAATCGCGATATCTTCCCAAAGGAATGGACCGTATTCTTTTTTGGAGGCGAACCAATTGGATTCCCAGCCGCGGTTGATACCGATACGTAATCCGACGGCGTTAACTTTTTGTCCCATTGTTTTCTCCTTCCTTATTTTTGTTTCACCACAACGCGGATGTTAGACATGCGTTTGATGATTGGGCTAGCACTGCCTTTGGCTCTTGGGGTGAAGCGTTTCATCTTCACGCCATCGCTAGCTTGGATTTCGGCGACGTAGAGTTTGTCTTCGTCCATACCGAAGTTATTTGTCGCATTGGCCGCAGCACTCTTGATGGCCTTGAATAGAGGCATCGCAGCGGCTTTATTGAGATGTTTGAGGAGCGCAAGCGCTTCATCGACATCTTTTCCACGAACGAAGTCAGCGACATAGCGGACTTTACGTGGGGTGACTCTCACGTCACGGGCGAAGCAGACAGCCTCGGTCACTGGGGCTTTCTTTGGTTCCTCAGCGACTTTCTTGGTCTCTTTCTTTTCTTCGACTTTTTCCGCTTTCACGGCTTTTTTGGCCTTTGGGGCTGCTTTTGGGGCTGCCTCTTCAACCTTTTCGGTCTTTTTCGTGACTGCTTTCTTAGCGGCTTTTGGAGCAGCTTTCTTCGCAGCTGGTTTCTTTGTTTCTTCTGCCATTTTGCTTACTCCTTAATTATTTGCCCTTGGAGGCTTGATCATTGAGGTTATTACCATGATGGCCTGGGAAGGTGCGAGTGGGTGCGAATTCGCCGAGTTTATGTCCGACCATGTCTTCAGTAACATAGACGGTGATGTGCTCTTTACCATTGTAAACGGCGAATGTTTGCTCAACGAAGGCTGGATAGATCGTCGAGCGGCGAGACCAAGTCTTGATGATCTCTTTCTTGCCGGACTTTTGGATGGCTTCTACTTTCTTGAGAAGGTATTCATCCACGAATGGTCCTTTTTTGCTAGAACGTGACATTGTGTCTATCTCCTTTCATTAAGCGTTTTTGCGTCTCACAATGAGGCGTGTGCTGGCTTTCTTGACCTTACGGGTCTTAACGCCTTGGCACTTCTTACCCCATGGGGTACGTGGGGCATCGCGTCCGACAGGGCACTTACCTTCACCACCACCGTGAGGGTGATCACATGGGTTCATTGCGAAGCCACGGACTGTTGGGCGAACACCCATATGGCGGGTTTTGCCTGCCTTGCCAACGTTGACAAGGTTGTGGTCTTCGTTGCCGACGACACCAATGGTCGCACGGCAGTTTTTGAGAAGTTTTCTCACTTCACCAGAAGCGAGACGGACAATGACGTAGTTGCCATCGTTTCCTAAGACTTGGGCAGAGCTCCCTGCGCTGCGGCAGAGCTGTCCGCCTTTTCCTGGCTGGAGCTCAAGGTTATGAACCAAGGTTCCGTCTGGGATATTTGCGAGCTCAAGGCTGTTTCCGACTTTGATGTCGGTTGCTTTTCCGCTCACGATTTCATCCCCAACCTTTAATCCGGCTGGAAGGATGATGTAACGCTTTTCACCGTCTTTGTAGCAAACGAGGGCGATGAATGCGGTACGATTTGGGTCGTATTCAATCGCTTTGACTGTCGCGACGATGTCGTCTTTATTGCGACGGAAGTCAATGATTCTGTAGCGATTTTTGTTGCCTCCGCCAATGTGACGGCAGGTAATGACTCCTTGATTGTTGCGGCCACCGGAATGTTTCTTGGTGGCGAGTAACGATTTTTCAGGAGTGGCTTTGGTGATGCCTTCATAGCTCAAGGTCGTCATCGCGCGGCGGCTCTTGGTATAAGGGCGATAAGATTTGATTGCCATTATTATTCTCCTATAGTGGATGCTTTACGCGTAATCCTTATATTTATATATACGCGATGGTGTTTCCTTACTCTTTGAAGAGGTCGATCGCAGCACCCTTCTTGAGAGTGATGACGGCCTTCTTATAGCCAGGGACGGAACCTTGATAACGTCCGCCACGGCTCTTTTTCTTACCCAAGACATTGACGATTTTGATTTCTTCGACTGGAGCTTGGTATAAGCGTTGGAAGCTATCCTTGATTTCGATTTTGTTCGCCTTGTCGCTCACTTTGAGAGTAACTTTGTTCTCATTTTGCATGAGAGCCATGCTCTTTTCAGTGATGACTGGCTCAAGGATGACTTCATAGTCATGAGCAACGGGAGAAGCGAATACGACTTTCTTCTCTTCGACTTTTTCCGCTTTCACGGCTTTTTTCGCTGGGGCCTTCTTCGTGGCCTTCTTGGCGGCTGGCTTTTCTTCCGCAACCGCTTCGACAACTTTTTCTTCTGCCATTACTTGAGTCCTCCTTCGATGTAGGCAATCGCATCTTTCGAAACGATGAGATTGTCACAGTTGAGAATGTCGCTCACAGAGACATTTCCAAGAGGTCTCAAGACGACTTTTTCAAGATTGCGGGCGCTAAGAACGAGATTCTCGCTATTCGCTTCCGCGACCACTAGGCTCTTGCCTTTTGCATTGATGGCATTAAGAGCAAGAACGAATTCTTTGCTGGAGACCTTCTCGGTTTCCATCTTGTCAACGATGATGAGACCGTGATTCACCTTTTGGGAGAGGACTGTCTTCATCGCGAGGGCGTGGGCTTGCTTATTTTGGGAGAGTTTGTAGTTCTGATTTCCATCAGGACCGAAGACCTTGCCACCGCCGACCCAGATCGGGGAGCGGCTGCTACCCGCACGGGCGCGCCCAGTTCCTTTTTGTCTCCATGGCTTCTTGCCACCGCCGCTGACTTCGTGACGTTTTTTCGTCTTTGCAGTGGCTTGACGAGCGTTGGCATTTTGCGTAACGACAGCGTCGTGGACGACTTGTTCGTTGGCGTCAGTGACTCCGAATACCTCATTAGAGAGGGTGACGGAACCGACTTTCTCGCCAGAGAGATTAACGACAGGATATTCGATGTTTGCCATATTCGTTATTCTCCTTTCTTCGTTTCATCGGCTGATGTGAGGTCAACGAGTGGCTTCACTTCTGGTTTGCCGAATTGGGTGAGAGCGGCGCTGCGGAGCATAACGATGCTCTTTTTGGCGCCTGGGACACCGCCCTTGACCAAGATGTAATTCTTGGCTGGGTTGCTCTCGACGACGGTCACATTAAGAATCGTCGCACTTTCTGGTCCCCAGTGTCCGGACATCTTCTTGCCTGGGATAACACGGTTGTTATCACGACCGTTATTGGCAAGAGAGCCAATGCCACGGTGATAGCCACTACCATGTCCTTTTGGACCAATGTGATGGCCATACTTTTTGATGGTGCCGCTGTAGCCATGGCCTTTTGTGGTGCCGATGACATCAATGACATCGCCAGCGGTGAACATGCTGGCATCAAGCGACTCGCCAACGTTCTTGGCATAGATTTCGTCGCCTTTGAGCTCATATAGATGCTCTTTTGGGCTCACGCCGGCTTTTTTGAACTCGCCGAGTTCAGCTTTATTGCAGCGTTTCTCGACTTTGTCTTCATAGCCGACTTGGATGGCTTCGTAGCCGTCTTTCTCGACCGTTTTCTTCCGAATGACGACATTAGGAAGCACTTCGATGACGGTGACTGGGTACATGGTCCCGTCGGCCGCGAAGACCTCAGTCATGCCCATTTTTCTTCCGATGATGGCTTTCATGAATGGATCCTCCTTATAACTTGATGTCGATGTCGACTCCACTTGGAAGGTCGAGTTTGCGTAACGCTTCGACGGTTTCCTTTTGTGGTTTCACGATATCGATCAATCTCTTGTGGGTACGAATTTCGAATTGTTCGCGGCTATCCTTGTACTTGAAGGTAGCGCGGAGAATCGTGTACACCTGCTTTTCAGTGGGAAGAGGGATTGGACCCTTCACACTGGCGCCCGTGGCTTTTGCCACGTTGATGATCTTTTCGACGCTTTGGTCGAGAAGAGCATGGTCATAGGCTTGTAAACGGACGCGAATGACTTTTTCTTTCGCCATGAATTTTCCTCCTATTTTCTTTCTTCAGGCTTCTAGCAACTTGCTCCATGCGAGTTCCCTGACTTCCCCCGTCAGCGGTTGCCACACGATGACAACGTACACGGGTGTGTCAGCAACATCGCACTTCCGCGCAAGCGCCAGCGATAGAGACTATACTCCCGCGCGTATAACGAGTCAAAGCATTTTTCCCGATTTTTGTTCGATAAATTGCAGTTTTTCGAATTCATAATCAAACGAATGCCGAAAAGAGTTAGTAACTATCGAATGTTATTTAAAAATTGTGCATTGTGCACAAAGTTAATGATTTTTAAGCTTCGAAAAACAAGGGGGGGAATAGCGGCTTTTTTAACTCAAAACCAGTTTCTTGAATAGCGCTTCCAATCATTCTGCTCCTTTCCTATTTTTAATAAAGGCCTCTCTGTTCATTCGGTAGGTGGACGCAAACCGTCAATAGAAGGAGAAACAGATAATGAATCGGCGATGACTATTTTCTTCGTATAAGGCATAATTATTGCAATGAGCAAGATTGTTGTTATTGGTGCAAGCAATATCGACACAAGTTACTATGTGCCCGTTTTGCCTCGCCCTGGCGAAAGCGTCCATTGTGTTTCAAAGCGGATGTCATCTTTAGGCGGAAAAGGGCTCAATCAGGCAGTAGCGGTATCACGCGCAGGTGGGGATGTCGCCTTTTTTGGCTGCATCGGTAATGACGAAGAAGGACGTAGAATTGAACATGAATTAAATAAGGAATCCCTTTCCCTTCATCTTCAAAAAATGGATGCCCCCACGGGATCTGCGACGATACTTGTCGAAGAAAGCGGCGAGAATGAAGTCATCGTGGATTCTGGCGCGAACGCTTATTTGGATGTATCGCTTCTAGAAAAGAATATTGATTTATTTGAGTCGTGTTCTTTCATTCTCTTACAAAACGAAATGCCTTTTCCTTCCAATGAATGGATATTCAGAAAATACGGGAGAAAGAAACGCATTCTTTATAATCCATCCCCTCTTTGTGATATCCCGAATGAGTTATATTCGTTCCTCGATACGCTTATTGTCAATGAAATCGAAGCCAACACTTTAGCGAATTGCTCTCATTCCCGCGAGGCGGCAAAAAAGCTTCTTTCTTTTGGAGTTAAACGTGTTTTGATGACCGCAGGAAAACACGGCTCCTATCTTTTTGAAGGCAACGAAACCAAATACGTAGAAGCTTCAAATGTTCCGATCGTGGATACTGTCGGGGCGGGTGACACTTACGCTGGCTATTTTGTGGCGGCATTGTCAAAGGAATACTCTGTAGAAAAAGCAATGAAATTCGCTTCTCTTGCCGCAGGAAAATCCGTCACGAAGAAAGGTGCTTTCTCTTCAATTCCTTTCGCAAAGGACATCATACTTTTTTGATCAAATATCTTTTTAGGCAAACTTGATTAATTCGGCTTATTGTCCCCTATTATTTCTTTTTCTTTTCAGGAACATACCATCTGAATTTCGGGTCTTTTTTCCTCTGTTCCTCAAACCACGCCTTTTTTTCGTTGAAAGACATCATATATGGACTTGGTTTTTCATCCGGAGCATCTTCGAAGCCTGTGTCTTCCCAACCACAAACGGGGCATATGTCAGACGATAGGGAGTCTTTAAAAGTATATTCGCCGCATACAGGGCATTTATGCGGTTCTGGTTCGCCAACAAAGTCTAAGTAGTATTGCCATTTTTTGTTTTCCTTGATCTTCGCCTTGTACCACTTTTTGTATTGGTTCAGGGACATCTCGTTCGACTGGTTCTCGAGGTCGGGGTCTTCGGTCTGCTCGAGGTCGTAATACCACCCGCAGCGAGAGCATTGTACCGAATTCGGTGTCATCCCGAGTTGTTCGATGTGGACATCGTCCAGCTCGGAAAAATAGAATCTGCCGCATACCGGGCACAGCATCGGCTTTATTTGCTTTGCGTTTTTATCCATATCGTAATTTCCTTGCCTTTCTTATTAGTATAAGTGAATTGTTTCCTCACGCGATAATACGAAATAACATAACCATCCGCCGACACGATCGCTACTCGTCCATCACGCGGGTCGTACTTATAGGTAGTTCCATTTACATCCACTGCACTTTTGTAATGCTTCCTATCGATTTCGTTGGCGAAGTGAACCGCTTTGGCGGCGTATTTTAAAAGATTAAACACAATTGAAAAGCCCTCCGTTTTGGAGGGCATTTTAATGAAATAACGTGCTTATTTTTTCTTCCATTTCCAGTCCGCGATTTCAGGCATATCGAGGCCAACGCTATGGATATATTGCTTATGTTCGACAAGCTTATCAGCCATCTTTTGATAGAGATAGCTTCCTTTGTTGCCGAGGCTCGGAAGATGGAGCAAAACATCTTGTACCAAATGGTAACGATCAATTTCGTTTTGAACGCGCATGTCAAATGGAGTGGTGATGGTTCCTTCTTCGCGATATCCATGAACGGAAATGTTTTGGTTATTGCGGCTATAAGTAAATTCATGAATCAATGTCGGATAGCCATGGAAATTGAAGATGATTGGCTTATCTTTCGTAAAGAGCATATCGTATTGCTCGTTGCTTAAGCCATGGGGGTGATCGGTATTCGGTTGGAGACGGAAAAGGTCCACCACGTTGATAAAACGAATCTTCAAAGAAGGGAGCTCTTCATTAAGGATTTGCGTTGCGGCAAGTGCCTCAAGTGTTGGCGTTTCGCCTGCGCAAGCGATAACGACATCCGGCTCTTCTCCTTGGTCGTTGCTCGCCCAGTTCCAGATCGATACGCCTTCCGTGCAGTGACGAATCGCTTCGTCCATGCTAAGCCACTGTGGACGAGGATGCTTGCTTGCAATGATGACGTTCACGTAATTCTTCGTTTTTAAGCAATGGTTCATCGTGCTAAGTAAGCAGTTGGCATCCGGTGGCAAATATAAGCGGACAACGTCTGCTTTTTTATTCGCGATATGGTCCATGAAACCTGGGTCTTGATGCGTGAAGCCATTATGGTCTTGCTGCCAGACATTGCTCGATAAAATCAAGTTCAAAGAGGCAATTTCCTCTCGCCATGGGAGTTGATTGCAAACCTTGAGCCATTTCGCATGCTGAGCAACCATGGAGTCGATGATTCGAATAAACGCTTCATAACTTGCGAAGAAGCCATGACGCCCGGTCAATAAATACCCTTCTAGCCACCCTTCGCAAAGATGCTCGGAAAGCATGGAATCGATAACTCTTCCATCGCTAGCGAGGAATTCGTCGGTTGGGAGGCGGGTCGCATCAAACTGACGCTCCGTCGTCTCAAAAATGGAATTCAGGCGATTGGAAAGCGTTTCATCAGGGCCAAAGACACGGAAATTGCGGGATTCTTGATTGAGCTTAATGACATCGCGGATAAATTTGCCAAGTTCCGTCATATCTTGGCCATCTTTAGAGCCGTGCGTTCCGATATCGAATGCGTAATCGCGGAAATCGGGCATGCGCAAATCACGAAGCAATTTCCCTCCGTTCGCGTGAGGATTGCTGCCGATTCTCTTATCACCTTTTGGTGCGAGTTCTTTTAGTTCCGGCTTCAATTTTCCATCCGCAGTGAATAACTCTTCTGGGCGATAGCTTCTTAGCCATTCTTCAAGTTGTTTCAAATGTTCTGGCTTTTCCATTCCAAGCGGGACCTGATGGGCGCGGAAGGAACCTTCCACAGGTTTGCCATCCACCACTTTTGGACCCGTCCATCCTTTTGGGGTGCGTAAGACAATCATCGGCCAAGTTGGTCGAGTAGAATCGCCTGTTTCGCGCGCATGCTTTTGAATGGCGAGAATTTTCTCAATGACTTTATCCAATGTTTCTGCCATGAGGCGATGCATCGTCATTGGGTCATCGCCTTCGACAAAATAAGGCTCCCATCCCATGCCACGGAGATACATCTGAAGCTCTTCGTGAGGAATACGACTCAAAATCGTTGGGTTAGCGATTTTGTATCCGTTCAAATGGAGAATCGGAAGCACCGCCCCATCGGTGATCGGATTGAGGAATTTATTGCTTTGCCAAGAGGTCGCTAGAGGCCCGGTTTCCGCTTCGCCATCCCCTACGACGACCGTGGCGATGAGCCCTGGGTTATCGAAAACGGCCCCGAAAGCGTGGGCGATGCTATAGCCAAGCTCGCCACCTTCGTTAATGGATCCTGGAGTTTCAGGGGCGCAATGAGAAGGCACTCCACCAGGGAAAGAGAATTGTTTGAAGAGTTTCTTCAGCCCAGCCTCGTCCTCGCTAATATTGGGGTACACTTCGCTATAAGTCCCCTCTAGATAATCATTCGCGATGAAAAAGTTGCCACCATGTCCTGGCCCGCTTAAAAGAATCATATCCAAATCGTAACGTTTGATTTCTCGATTCAAATGGACGTAGACAAAGTTTTGCCCTGGGACAGTGCCCCAATGACCGACGATTTTCTTTTTAATATCATTCATCGTCAGGGGACGCTTGAGCAAAGGATCGTCTAGCAAATAAAGCTGCGCGGCACTTAAATAGTTCGCGGCACGCCAATAGGCGTTCATTTTCGTCAATAAGGAATCCGTAATCGGTCCCTTCTCTTCTATTTTCTCTTCTCTCATAAAAAGTCTCCTTGTTCAATACTATACCTTAAATGAAACCGGTTTTGTTTGGCGAACAAAATAAAAATCCCGTCTTCAAGGCGCGGTTTTCCGATCTGGACTATAAGGCCGATTACTGGCAGGGGCAAGCATGCCCCTTCTTAAATCGCCCAATTGCCCTTGTCGCCCTTGCTTGCCCGTGAACGGGCCCCTTGTGCTTCTTCAGGCTTCGGCGATCCTCCATCTGGTCCTCGAGCTCCTGGTTCTTGATGTAGTTCTGGACGGTCTTCTTGTTGAGGCCTACGGTGCTCACGTAATACCCCTCGGGCCAGAAACGCCTGGCCCCGTAGTTGTATTTCAGGTTCGCGTGCTCGTCGAAGATCATGAGGCTCGTCTTGCCTTTCAGATGCCCCATGAAGCCCGAGACGGAGGGCTTTTTTCATGACCGCCACGGCTTC
>DBJG01000012.1:0-4199 GCA_002296455.1 Caryophanales bacterium UBA782
GCTGTCCCTATCGGTCCACAGAAAAGAAGATTTCCCGCATTTTCAAGAAGCAGGAAATCCTTCCATTTTTTGTGATTTTTGGCCTTTTTCAGGTGTTTTTTCGACTAAGTAACACCATTGTCTCAACACGTATAGAAAATAGTATCGTCATTTATCGATACATCACTTCGTCTCATCGTAAATAAGAAACAAGGTTTAGAAATATGTTTGGCAATCAATTTCACTTATTAGAATTAACTTTTTTGTTCCAACAATAGCCGAACAAGCTGCCTTCGTTTTTAAACAGTTTTATAACCGATGATTCTTGTATTACCCTTTGTGCTTTCTCTGATAATGCGTTAACCCTATCTATTGAGATAAAAATTTGTTTAGTAAAATCTTGATAAATTTTAAATAAGTTTCCCATCGGCTCATCACCGATATTCTTAAATAAGATAGAGTCGTGTATAACAATCGGTAACATGGAATGTTTCAATATTGATAAATCGAGTAAAAGGATATTCTTGAATTCCGTTCCGCTTCCGTGATCATTAGACGAGAGAAAAGAATAGTGCTTGTAATCTGCGAGTCCTAATTTTGGAGGTTGCCTCTTTTCAAGATAAAGCAAATCGTTATATGTTTCCATTTGGTCATTGATCGTATCTTGAAGCGACTTTACGATAACATTTTCCTGCTGCTCTAGACTTCCAGCGAGTATTATCTTCTCGAATTTCAGTTTTTTGGTTTTTTCGTATAAAGCAATCTGCCCTTCTAACGATGAAATATAGTTTTTCTTTAAAAATATATCTTGGAAAAAAGTATCGGACAGCCTTGGATTTATATGGCGTTCTTCGAGAACTTCCTGAATATCGGCTATTTGCTTTTCCAAAGACGCTATTGTGGAATTTAGACTTTCTTGAAGCTGCTTGATTTCGCCATTTACATTTTCAATGAGTTTACGCTGGAAAGAGTTAATTCTATCGATGGATTCAAAATCGGCATCGGGGAAAAAGTTTTTTAAGTTCGCGAGGTCTTCTAGAGTCATCAGAGAATCCTCGCACGTCATTTTTCTAATGGCTTTTAGTTCATTTTGTGCTTTCCTCCTTTGCCTAACAAGAGAAACGTATTTTTCCTTGTTGGTCAAATCTTCCTCGCTGAGATTGTTTTCGAATATTACGTCCGATTGTCTTTCCTCCGTAAGCAAATTGGCTAGTTCATCACTTTTCTCTTTTAGCTCCGCTTTCCTTTCTTCGAGTTGTTTATCGCTTTTGATGGTTGAGGAAATAATATTGAATTTCTGAGCGTTCCTGTAGGCTTTCGACTCATCGTTCTTTAGCGATATTTGTTTCTTAAGCTCTTTGATTTTGTCATACTCGCCAAACAAACATTCTAGGCAGCTGATTGCCTCTGCGTCGTTGCTATCACCAATATAAGACTTCAATGGTTTTTGAGTGTCGTAGTTTCCCTTTCCATAGATTCTTGAGAAACGGCCTATCAATTCTCTAAATGAAAAACTGCATGAAGCCAAACCATATTTTACTTTTAAGAAAGAGTTCAACTCATCGATTTTCTTCTTCTCACCAATCGCCTTGTAATTCGCATCGCACTCAAAATATGCATCGGGCTCGTTTGTCGTGCGCTTGAAATGGTATTGGACGCCACCAAATTCGAATGTAAAAAGAATATCGTGGTCGCCGACGGTTAATAGAACGTCTGAATTCGGATTATTCGTATACGATTTGCCGCCAAAGCAGAAATCAATTATGAGAAGCAAAGTCGATTTGCCAATGCTATTTGCTGCGTCGTTTTCCCCAACAACCACATTCAATCCATCGTGAAACGATATCGTTTTATTCGGAATTCTTTCGCCGAATTTAATGCATTTGATTTCTTTTAACATCTTACCAATTCTCCTTTGCCGTTCATATCGATCACTCTCATGGCGTATAAGCACACCAATGCTTCTTGATAAACAATAACGTCGATTTTGATTTCGTTTTTGATTATCTTGTACAAATTAATCGGCAGAACCGGCTTATTCAAACGCCTCAAAACAATAGGCATGCAGTATATTACGCTTTGTCGATAGAAATTTAGCTTATTTGGAAATCTCATGGTACACCTCGCAATTCTGGACGAAATACGAAACCAATACTTCGGCCGCCGTGATTGAAACATCGCACTTTTCTTTGATGTTGTCGGTCAAGCAAGAGAAGATGCGCTCTTGACTGAACCCCTTTGACTCGAGAGTCAGGAATGAGGATTTAAAATAGGAAGAGAGTTTTTCTGAAATGTATGGATACAAACTTTCATATTGTTCTAGAACGTCTCTAACATTTAAAAAATACATTGCCACATAAGAAGAGACTTTATGATAGAGGTCGAAATTGGCTTCCTGGTTAATCTTTTGAGATATCTTCAATCCGGAATAATCCAAAATCATGTTTTCACGTTTTTCATGGCATAGTTGATCGACCACTTTGACGATTTCATCATCTATGAGAAGATTTATTCCAATATTTTTGGTTTTTTGTCTCTTTTCGATTTCTTTATTGTCAGAAGCTTTCGATTTGCAATCGGCACAGACTCCTATTTCCGTCTTGTTTTTATCCTTGATAATGATGAAAGAATCGCTAATCTTACCGGCTAATGCAATTGGTCTTGAGCATAGTCCGCATCGCCCATTCTGGGCATCGTAAATATTCTTTAATTTTTCAAGATGCTCTTTACGTCGGTTTTTATAATCGGAAGCAGTCGCCATGAAAATTTCTGAAAATTGTTGCGCTATTTTTTGACTGTAGTTCTCTTCAACGATTCCCTTAATATATGGCTTGAATGCTGCGACCAATCTCTTAGGAATGTCGTCCTCTAAATCATATAGATAGGTTTCAAAAATATCAGTGCTGAAAAAATCGACATATCTGGCTGCGCATCGTCCGAATGGCGTTTTCCCATTAATTAAATTCTCCTTCGCTTTTCTTGTATACCCGGAAACCTCGTCTTTCTTTCCTTCGTCAGTCAGGCAATTGCAAAGTAAGACATCGAAAAGACCTTCCAGGCTTGCCGTCCCTCCTTGATAGGCCTCTTTGAATATGTTGGCAAATTTTGAGAAATCCATAGAACCTCCGAAAGCAAATTTCGCATCATTACGCATCACTTCGCTTGGGTTCGCAAATCGAAAACGCGAAATAGCTAAATTAAATGCGTAATCGGCCTTCCGCAGATTCATTTTAGCAAATATGGGGGAGGCCAAATAAGGAATCGAATTTAATTTATGGAAAAAAGAAAAAATTGTAAGGACATCTGGAACGCGTTCATGGTCAAAGGGGCGACTTTCTCTGAAAACGACATCCCGTTATGCCCGTCCACCACGGATGAATTCCCGAAATCGGTCATCACCTATTCGGAGGCGAAGGCCATCTTCAACACAGAGGCTAAAGCGAATAAGAATTTTCGCCATGAATCGTTCGTCTGCTTCTATGAGGATGATCAGAACTTCGATGGGCCAAGCGGAATTTGGAACTACCCGAAGAAGGCATATGAGATCTTGGATCGTTTCGCGGGAATCGTAGCCCCGGACTTCTCGACCTATCTCGATTTCCCAGAGCCGCTCAAAATCTACAACCTGTATAGGATGAACGCGTTCGGGTATTGGTATGGCCAGATCTGCAAAAAGAAAGTGATCGCGAATGCGAGGTGGGGCTTCGACGGCTCGTTCGATTACTGCTTTGACGGGATTAGGAGCGGCGACATCGTTTCCATCGGCATTTTAGCAAGCGGATTGAAGCACAAAGTGAATCGCGAATTGTTTAAGCGGGGCTTGAGGCGTCTCGTTGAAAGCAAATCGATCAAGCGAATCGTCCTCTATGGGTCGGGGAACTACCGCTTCCTAGATGAGTTTTTCAGCGATCCTGACATCGAAATCAAAGAGTATGAATGCAGAACGCACAAAGCGTATAGGAGGAAGAAAAATGAAGCCGAATAGCAACCTGTTTTCCAATACGCGTTCCGCGAAGAAGATGACGGCTTTGGAAGAGCAGAACCGCGCAATAAAGACCAAGAAGCGAACACGTTCTCTCCTCTCCAAAGAAGAACAACTCCTTGTAAAAGAGGTGAAGGATCGCGGCGGCAAGATAACGGAGAAGAACGTTGTTTTCATAGTCAAAGGCAAGGATGGTAAAATAATATGGCTTGAAAAAGGCAAGTCAAAGTCAGAGTCA
>DBJG01000012.1:4250-4963 GCA_002296455.1 Caryophanales bacterium UBA782
CAAGTCAAAGTCAGAGTCACCGAAGCCTTCTGGATTGAAGCACATCATCGAGAAACACGCTCCAGAGTTGAAAAAGAACGGAATATCAATAAAACGGATACCGGAACTGATTAAAAAAGCTGTTGAAGAAGCGAAAATCGTCGGCATAAGTGGCGTGAACAGACCAGTATATGAGACCACATTTGACAAGCGAGTTGTTCATTTAGCAATTACGATAAGTGACAACGGTTATCTAGTCGGTGTTCATCTTACAAATAAATGGAAGGAGATAAAATCGAAATGAGAATACTAAAATTGATGCTTGAATATGGTTGCTATCCAATTTGGACTTACGAGAAAAAGGATGTTTTGACGGAAAATGATTTTCCCGAAGAAAACCCTCCAAGCCAGCGGCTAGACGAATTAAAAACAATCATCGCGAAAGAGTACATGGCTATTTTTGTCAACGATACCCATGAATTCTCTTACAAGGGTTTTTCATCGAAAGAAGAATGCCAAAAATTCGTTGATAAATTAAACGAGTTTCGTTCCTTGGTCGAGAAAGAGTACTCAAAAAAATATATAATTATCGATGAATTTGATGATTATTCAAAAGAACTGAAATAGGTTTTCGATTCGCCCTTCCAACGTGTACAGGTATAGGCCGCCTATTCCCGTGTCGATACGACGTAGGATGGGTGTTCATTTTGAGCGTCGACCTGTTTCCCCATACG
>DBJG01000046.1:0-1320 GCA_002296455.1 Caryophanales bacterium UBA782
AGCCGAGGGGATTCGAACCCCTGTCCGAGGAAGACCCAACAATGACGTCTACAGTTTAGACCATATCGGGATTTAACTTAGAGGAATGATATCGTCGAGTCCCTTAAGCGAGATTATTGATTTTTTCAACCGTTTGTCCTAATCAAAACAGGCGGCTTAGTGGCTGTATATTATGCCCGAAGTATTTGCCAGCGACGCACAAATAGAGGACACGCTGCTCTCGAATCGATGTCGAGAATCCCGTAGGATACTAATTAAGCGCGAGCGAAGGATGCACGTGGAGCCACGTTCATCCAAGGTTTATAACTGTTGTCAGTTATTGTGTTTCGATGTTAAAGCTCATCACGCCACTGCAATCAAAGCCTAATACATCCCCGTCAAAACCAAAACGACCCCAAAGAACAATTGCTGAATCGTGTTTCAGCGTAAGAAGTATACAATAGAAACCCCCCTTCGCAACGAAAAACGAACAATATCACTCCTTTTCTTTGCGAAAAGGGAACGTTTCCTTTATATTCATATTAAATAATATATGGAGAAATCGATATGAAGGGTAAAGAAAAAGCATCTTTAATCAAGAAAACGATTGCGGCAGTGGTTTTATTTATGGTCGCTGTCACGCTCATCATCAGTGGCGGTGTCACAAAGACGATTACGTCCGCCATCATTCACGACGTATTGTACGGAGTAAGAGGAACGTTCCGAATCTATTTCTCGGCCTTAACGGGGAAAATCTTCGACATGTGGACACTTGTCGGTCTCGTCATTTTGGCAGTCGATATCTTTGGTTCCCTCTTTTTGTTCGTCTACGCCCTCAAGAAGAAGAAGGCACTGTTCGTCTTCCCAGTTGTTACAAACGCATTCCTTGTCGCACTGGTTCCTTATTTATTGACTCTTGGGTCAACCGAAATCGCCCGTGGCCTTATCACGCCAACCGCGTTTTGGTTCATCTATATCGCACTCACGTTAGACGTGATTGGAATCATTATCTTGACCAATGTCCTCATCGGCCTTCACGATGAAAAAGTCCTTGAGAAGGAAACCGTCGTGAAAGAAGTTGTCACTCTTTCGCCAACGCATGAAGGGCTTAAGCAAGACGAAGTCCGTGAGATCGTGAAAGAGGAACTCAAAAACCACGAAGCGACGCTTCACCAAGAAAATACTGTCGTTCAGCCAGAACAAGTAGAGGAACCAGCTGAGACTACAGAAGTCGAAGAAAGCGGAAATGATGACCCTTTTGCCAAATTCGGCGATCGCCGCAAGCTCAGTTTCGAAACCAAACTCAAAAAGAGCGATAAAGATTTGCGAAAGAAATATTCC